>NZ_FYBH01000232.1 GCF_900185595.1 Calothrix rhizosoleniae SC01 | reverse complement strand
GAGCAATGCTAAACCTCTACCCATGTGTCGCATTCTTTTTTCAAATTGGTATTAGCTGTAGCTAATATTCATGAGAAATTGGTATCTTTGCTTACTCTAAGTATGTTAACCAAGGAGCAACATGGATACCTAATTTATGTCCCAATATCAAAAGTTGATGATATCGATCGCAATTTTCTTCATTATCAAGGCTTATGAACAGTTGAGGTGCGATTTGGTTATGCAAACAGTTAAAGTATAGTTCTTGGGCACGAGCCAGAGAAATACCTATATTTAACTGGTAAGCTACATCAATTAAGTTCTCTAATTTTTGGATATCATGACTAAATGTATCGTTAACATCATGTAATAATTGCCAAAGCGATCGCACAATCAGCTGTTCTAGTATTTGCTTACCTTCGGGGATATTTAACTGGCAGCATAGGTGTTGTGCTTCTGTGGCGGTTGCTTGTAACTCTACCATCCGATGACTACTTAACTGGGGTTCGTTCCAGTCTTGTTCTAGCGATCGCAATACAGTCATACAACGATATCCCAATGCTATTTCTGCTGCTACTTGCAGTTCTCGGGGTGCTGTGAGTCCATCCCGATGAAATGCCATTAATACACCGTAGTTATCACGGTATGTTTGGGTATAAAGTTGGTCTAGACGTGTCAGTGTCTCCTGACTGAGTAATTGCATTAAGCGGTGGCGTTCTTCGGCAAATAAGTTCTCTAAGCTATAACTTTCCTCGCCAAATAAATTGGTCATTGCCAAGATGGTACGAGCTGCACTAGCTTGTTGTAAGACAGCAAATAGTTGGGTTTTTAATTCGGTGTAATCCCGTCTACCCTGGAATGGTTTAATACAACAATGAAAGTCCCAGCCCCCTAAGTGGAGCACAGCAAATACTAGGTGTTGCTGTTCCCATGTGATTTCTGATACTAGTTTCAAATGACCCACTGCTAGGGTCAAGGAGCCTAGTCTTTGTAATTGGCGATCAAATTCACGGACATTGTAACAGTAAGCCCGTTGGCGATCCAGTAAATAATTTTGCTTTACCCCGCCACCATTACTCTCGGATTTCTGGTGATTAAATAAACAGGTGATAGCGTACTGTGCTGCTACTTGGTTAAAGGTAATTTGCGCCGTCATAACTAACTGACGGTAAACCATAGCTCCGTTGTCGAATTCTTCCACATTACTGGGAGCTGAAGACAAGCGCTTCAATAAGCCTTTTTCCAATTGCACTCCTGCTACTTCTCCAGCTAATTCTAAAGCCCTAGCTGCATAGCGAAGAATTTGGGTACCTTCAGGACGGGAAATTTCTTCAAAAAACCATCCACAGCTAGTAAACATAAATAAGGCATAACGCTGCATTTCCAACAGACATAAAGCGTCTACCTGTTCACTCTCTTCTAGGGGATATTTTTGATGATGGGCAAGGAAATTTTGCACATTTGCCGGGGAGCGATCCCGGAGAACTTGGATATATGCATCCCGTGCTTGCCAGGGATCGGAGAAATACTGTTTGCCATAGGACTCATATACTTCTATTAAGCGATCGCGCAACCAATTTAAGGAATCCCGCAGAGGTCTTCGCCATTTTTGGTGCCATTCGCCACCACCACCACAACCACAGTCATCTTGCCATCTATCAACACCGTGGGCACAACTCCAGGCTGTGACTGGCTTTAATTCTACTTCCCAGGTAGGGGGATTAATACTGAGATAGTGAGCAAAGTTAGTTACTGTCCAGCCCCACTGGGGAAATTCCTCAGTAAACGCATAAGCCAAGGTTTTCTCCGTTCCTCTCTTATGATGCCCGAAGGTTTCTCCATCCGTCGCCACGGAAATTAATTGTGCTGGACGATGATCCCCCCGGACTGCTGCTCCTAGTCTTCCTGTAAGATAAGTAGAATTGTAGAGAACGTCGCTAAAACCCATATCCCGAGAAATGGGGCCATCGTAAAAGAAGATATCAATATATCGAGATTCACCCTTTTCATTGCTTGGTAAATAGCAACGATAGGGACGGGTGGGATCGATCTGACTTCCTCCGACTTCATGCCATTGGGGATCGCCATCTTCATCATAGGGTAGGAGACGACAACGTTGGGCTTGGGAAGGAGCTAGGATTACAAAGCTAATCTCCTCATCTACCAATACTTCTAGGGTAGGGTAATCGATAGCAGTTTCCGCCAGCCACATACCCTCGGGATCCCGCCCAAATCGGGAACGGAAGTCTGCTTTACCCCAACGAATTTGCGTATATTTATCCCGTTCATTCGCCAGGGGCATAATCACGTGATTATACACTTGGGCGATGGCATTTCCATGTCCATTGAGGCGATCGCAACTTTTTCGATCTGCTTCTAAAATTCGCTGATACACTTCCACATCATGACGCTCTAACCATGACATCAGCGTTGGTCCAAAATTAAAGCTCAAATACTCATAATTATTTGCGATCCCCACCACTTCACCCTGCTCATTTAAGACTCTGGCAAAGGCGTTAGGACGGTAGCATTCATGGTGAATGCGTTCATTCCAATCATGGCATGGAGCTGCACCTGGTTGGCGCTCAATGGCATCTAGGTAAGGATTTTCCCGTGGTGGTTGGTAAAAATGACCGTGTACTGTCACATACACACCAGTAGCAGTTTTCAGGGGATCGACTATTTGGGGACTTTCTCGATCAGTCAAATGGACACCAGTATTGGCTGGTAGTTCAGCTGCAGAAGTCATATATAATTATCCAAAAAGCTTGCAATTATGTAGAAAGAAAAGAATGTGCATAGACATTTCTACAAATATATCCAATCAAATCAGTAGAAATAGTCTCTGTATCTATAGGCAAATGCCAAACATATTATCAGGTAAGGGTATGGTGTCAAACTAAATTAGGTATAAAGTTTTTTTAAGTAATTGAAACCCTTGTACTCTGGCTAATTTTAGCATGTGATTCAAGCAAGGCAGTCCCGATGACCAGAAGAGGCAGGGGAGAAGGCTCATCTGACTTTTCACGGGATGTGGAAAAGGAGAAATTTGTTCGCGAGTGGCGATCGCGTGCCTAGGAGACTGCATCAAGGACAATCTCCTGAGCCATCCTTCCATTGTTCAATAACTTGAAAAGCTGTAGTAATTATTCCGCATAGCTTATAGCTTTTCTTAGTAGCCAGCAAATTGACAATACTTATGAGCAAAAAATTCAAAATCACATCCCAGTGATT
>NZ_FYBH01000230.1 GCF_900185595.1 Calothrix rhizosoleniae SC01 | reverse complement strand
ATCGCATTTTTTCTGTTATGTAGATTCACCCTTGGAATCTATATATTTTATTTTAAGTGAATGTGTAAATAATTTTGTTTGATTACTTATTTGATATTCACAAAGGCATCGATAGTACCCTACTGATTCTCAATCACCGTTGGAAAGCAAATGAGAAACGTCCTGCCATTAAAATAGTAAAGGGCTATGGTGATTTACCTCCAGTGAAATGTTTCGCCGGACCCTTGAATCAAGTATTTATGAACCTACTGGCAAATGCCATTAATGCCTTGGAAGATGGAAATAAGAGTCGTAGTGTAGATGAAATCTGGGCAAATCCAAATGTTATTACAATCAAAACCTGTCTAAATGATAGTGGCGATTACATCTTGATTCGTATTCGAGATAATGGGATTGGCATGTCAGATACAGTCAAAGAAAAAATATTTGACCACCAATTTACTACTAAGGTAGTGGGTAAAGGAACAGGATTAGGGTTATCCATTGCCCATGAAATTATAGTGGAAAAACATCAAGGAACTTTGGAGGTTGATTCCACTCTAGGGGAGGGCTCAGAGTTTATAATTTCCATTCCTGTGGGATAAATACAGACATTTTCATCTGAGTAAGGTAAAACTCATCTCGTTTTGAGGCAGGAGGCAGTATCGTCTTATAAGGAGGATTTGTAGTGCAGGGTGTGGTAGGGAAAAGAACCATATTTCATCCTTGATGGTGAAATGTTTTTCATCGGGACTGCTCTTACCTCTTGTTATATAACGACAAAAATAACTTTATTTTACTTTACTTTCATATTTATAGGTTTGTAATCTAATCCTAATTTCTGAGCACAGAAACCAATATTTATAACTTGATTTGGTTCAATATTTTCTCCCCAAACTAAGGGATTTATAATATATTCTTTTTTACCTTTTTTAATAAAATTACCATTCCAAGAATTATTTATCTTAGCTTGTTTCATCTCAAAAGATAATTGCCAACCTTTTACTTTTAAATTACTTTGATTCGTAATTTTAAAATTAACGCAAAACCCTGTATCCCAATCAGAATAAATATCAGTAGTTGCTTGTAATTGCTTATCAGTGGGGGCAATAGATGAGGGAAGATTGACTACACTTGTGTCTGGATTAATAATTTCAACTTCATCTAATTTTTTTCTCCCCATCTGTGCGATTAATTCAGGAGTTAACTTGACAGGTAATAATTGTGATAGTAATTGCTGTTTCGGAATATCTATACTTTGCCAATCATCTAATAATATACCCCCTGTATCAACACTGTTAGGGTTCCAACTCCAGTAACTAAAACTTAAGTTTTTCTCCTGAATATATTGCACAAATTTAGTTTGCCAAATTCCCTCTGGAGTTTTTGGATCTACCTGTCGTCCACCAAATTCTCCAATGAAGATGGGAGCAAGATGTTGACTAGAAACATAATGAAATCCTATTTGCCAGCGATGTAAAAGATTTTCGGGAAAGTTTTTATCTGTAAAATAGGATTGATTATATACTCCTGGGCCATATTCATGGGGAGAATAAACTAATTTATTTCGCCGAGATAAACGCACTGGATAACGTTTAACTCCTTCTAAATTGCCACCATGCCAATGTATTTTTAGATGTTGATTAGGCACATTTTTTTCTACTCCTTCCACCACAATTAACCAATTGGGATTAATAGCCAAAATCTCATTACCAGCACGTTCAGCTGCTAGTCTCCAATCAGTTTTTAAATCACCCGTACCCCAACTTGCCTTACCATGAGGTTCATTTTTTAAATCTGCACCAATGACATTAGCTTGATTTTTATATCTTATAGCTAACATTTTCCAAGTATTAATCCAATCAGCTTCCGTAAAACCATCTCCATACCATAATTCAGGAATGCGTTGGTTATTTAAGCGATGATTGTCAAGCAAAATTAATAATCCCTGGTTTTGGGCTTCTTGAATAATTAAATCCATTACCTCTAAAGGGGTTTTTCCTTCCAACTCCTTATTGCTACCAATAGCATAATTAATACTTGTAGCATCTGGTAATACCGTGGGAGAGTTGCTAGCCAATGCTTGTACGGAGTATGGTAAACGGATCAGGTTATAACCCAATAGTTTAATCTGTGACAGCATATCTTTGTAATCTCGCTGCCATAAGCCTTGAGGAGCTTGTGTTTCTGTTTCCATGCCAAACCAGTTAACTCCTCTGAGTAATACTGGTTTGCCTTTAGCATCAATAATTTTGGCACCACGGGTAGAAAGAGGTAATTGCATTGCCATTCCACTAGCTGCCATTACTGTT
This sequence comes from Calothrix rhizosoleniae SC01, assembly GCF_900185595.1. Lineage (GTDB taxonomy): Bacteria > Cyanobacteriota > Cyanobacteriia > Cyanobacteriales > Nostocaceae > Calothrix_A > Calothrix_A rhizosoleniae. The sequence goes on along the minus strand of NZ_FYBH01000230.1, from coordinate 14,010 downwards.
TGACTATTAGTAAACAGGGAAAATTTTGTGAATAAACTAATTAAAAAAAAGATTACGGCTACTATAAATATTAATATTCGATAATTGTGATTTTTTTTTCTTTTTTGGCGTAGAGAGGTATATCTCATATATAGAGATTTTTATAATTTTTCCAACTGAATTATTATATTTAATCAGACATTTTCATCATCTTTTTGTTCCTAAAATGCTAATTATATAGGCTGACTTGAAAAATGCAGGGACGGGGAGCAGGATGCAAGGGGAAAGGAAAATTCTACTTAGATAATTGAATTGGTGGTGAATTTTTTCATCGGCACTGTATTGTCATAACGACAATTTTCAACACCGATCTACTTCACATACAGTAAAACACTTTTGTATTGATAAATTTCTGACTAATTAACCCTCCTGTTTGAGAGAAAAAGAGTTGCCACAACCACAAGTAACATTGGCTTGGGGATTATAAAAACGAAAAGCACCCCCCATTAAGTCTTCAGAATAATCTAACTTTAAGTCCTTGACATAATTTAAACTTTCTGAATCTATGATAACTTGAATATCATCACAGTCAAATGCACTATCGCTGTTCCCTATTTCTCCATTATTAAAGGAAAGATCATAAAAAAAATCATTGCAGCCACCTGGTTTAACTGCTAATCGACAGCAATTGTTGGATATTTGCTGCTGAGACATTAACCGGCGAATTTCTTTGGCTGCTGTTGGGCTAATTTGAATCATGAATCACTGATAAAAACTGAAAACCCCATCGTCAAGATTACAGATGGGGTAAGCACAATCATACAGCAGAATTAAGAATTTAATATTACATAGGTCAGTAATTATTCCATGATGTGGGGACGGGTAAACTAAATTTTGGGTGGGATTTCTAGCTAAGTATCCAAAAAATCACTCCCCACACTTTTTTCGCTCACCCTGTGGGGACTGTGGGATAAATCCCACCGTATCGGGTTTCGTCCCCTGTCTAAAGAACAAAATACGCAACTGTGTTGCTATTTTTCAGAGGCTTTCACCCTCTCGCTATACTTCTGGTAATTCAACCACTGACATGATAATTATTCTATTTTATCTATCAGCGATCGCTGAGGGATTTAATCATCTTGAGAAACCCGAGAATAATCATCTTGGTAGCGAATAATATCATCTTCTCCGAGATATTCCCCATTTTGCACCTCAATTAGAACCAGGTTAATAACACCAGGGTTTTCTAAACGATGGGCGGTACATTGAGGAACATAGGTAGAACGGTTATTGCTTAATAAAATTTCTTCATCGCCACAAACCACCTTGGCTGTACCAGATACAACAATCCAGTGTTCGCTGCGGTGATGGTGCATTTGTAGGCTCAGGCGATGTCCTGGTTTAACTTCAATCCGCTTAATTTTGTATCCCCGCCCTTCTTCTAAAACCGTAAAAGAGCCCCAAGGACGTAACTCCGTCGCTGCAACTCCCCTAGGAGTAACACTCGGTGGCACAGGTAGAGATGCGATAGAAGAAGTTTCTTGAGATTGAGCCATATTTACCTCGTTTATTTGTTACTATCCATACTGAATATTTTAGATGCAAGAATATGGTGCTATGTTGCCATTATGGACGTTGGCAATTTAGACCACTCTTGCCAAAGATAGCAAAATAAATCTTGTCAGTGGTATGAATAACTGGTGTAACTAACAACTTTATATAATTTCTTCATCAAAAAAATAACAACTTTTTCTTAACTTTAAAAATTCAAGTACTCAAAATGTGGTCAGTGCTAGAAGAAATTTTAGATATTGTTTCTTTTTTTCAGAAAAGAAAATTTGTTGATTAGGACTGCTTGTTTGTAAATTTTTCATATTCATTGGTGTACGTAACTAATAATGGCTATTTATAATCACAATAATTGCTCAAGACCAATTTACGATTAGGTCGCATAAAATCTAGATGATCACAAGTAATGCTGGGAGAACAGTACGAAGCTTACATGTTCTCTCCCATCAATAATATGCATCTTCAATATGAAACAATACAAGACTTATAATATCTCTCATTTAGACGTACTCTATAAAAAACAAAACCACATAACAGATCACAATAAACAGCTAAAAAATGGACATATTGGTGTTGAAAGCACAGGAATTAGAAGCGAGGGGAATAATTGATGATAAAACTACCAAAGAATTTATATTTCAAGGAAAACTGTTGAAAAAAGGGCAATTATTTTCCAAGCGTTTTCGTCAAGTAGCTATTGATACTTGCCAACAAAAACTGGATGCAGGAAGATTCTGTGTAGTGATAGAAGGTGAAGTTGAATTTGCTGTTTGGGAAGAAAAAATAGTGACTCCCGTATCCCACATATCCAAATCAAACTTTCTTCAACCACCACCCCCACATTCAACAGTAAAATTAGCAGCCTTAGAGCCTGAATTTCTCAAGCTTTGTCAAAAAGAATTAGTTGAATTTGTTGGTCCCATTGCTGAGTATATTCTTGATGAAACAATCAAACAATACCCTAGCCTCACACCTAAACAATTGATAGAAGTCCTGGCGAAGGAAATTTCCAACCCCGAACAAGCTAAAAAATTTAAGCAACGTCTGCAATGAACTGACATGCTACTCAGCTGCTAATTAATTCTGCTGTTTTTTCAGTCTTCTCATAGCCAAAGCAAAACTTGTTTTCATCCGTGTAAAGGCTTCTGCTAATTGACCGACTTCATCATTGGATAATTTTTGAAATTCCGCTTTTAAGTCACCCTTACTTATCACTTCCGCGACTTGAGCCATACGAGTTAAAGGTTGCACAACCGCATGTTTGAGCCAAAAATTAACTATGAATGTGGCTAGAGCAAATACTCCTAGCACAATGCCCATAGTAACAATAAAAGATTCCCGAGCACTTTGGAATACTTTGCTGGCTGGGACAGAAATGATTTGAGCTCCCACAATTTCATTTAATTTCCATCCAAAGCCATTAGTCGCTCCATAAAGTTTAATCATACTCTTGGGTGCGCGATTGGCAACACTGTGACATTGTAAACAGCTATCTTTCGAGATTCTCAAAGGTCGAGCAATGTAAAATATATTACCATTTTTACTAGAGCGAAAGCCTTTTAATTCTTTCAAATCTCTTGATTGGCGAAAGCGTTGAATTATCTCAGTCTCAAAAGCGTCAGCTTTATCTCGAAGATTTGTAGGATTTAAAGTTGCTTCCTTATAAAAGAAATTATTGTAAGTTGGATCAGCACGGAAATTTTCAAATACTTCCCGCGCAGAGTAAGCTGGTACACTTTCAGGCAAAAATTTTGTTTCTAACTTATCTAATAGCTCTGGTTTAACTTGATTACTAGTATAATTTCTGACAGAGCTCATGGTCTGAATTAGCATTAAAGCCTTGGAGGTAATTTCATTCTCGGTACGATAATTTAACAGAGAAGATAAAGCTGTACCACTGAGTAACATTCCTCCGATAAACACACAAAAAAGTACTAAGGTGAGTTTACTAGCTAATTTCAGATGATTAAAGTTAATTAATTTTATATTTTTTAACATAAATCTGACAGATTTATCCTGTTAACCACACTTATAGAATTCCCGGAATAAATGTCAAATTTATAACTATTAAAAATCAGTAATCAGAATCCATGAAAAATTAAGCATATATACTTAAATAGACTGACAAAAAGACAGGATAACCCAACAATAACCTGACTGGTAATGAGTTTCGTAGCCTCAAATTACTTGGTTTTCTCAAGACGAGGTTGGAGAAAAATACCAATTCCATTATGGACGCGAGCCGCAGTATTAGGAGAACGATTGAGTAGTTGTCCTCCCAAGTACAAACTGGTAGAACTCCCACCATCCAAATTTAAAGCATTTATGCACCCCATACGCTGCATGAGTTGGGCATGTTCTGCTAAAGTTGGACCAGCACCACCCGCACGATGATGGACAGCAGCAATCATTAAGTTACCTGTGCTGGTAGTACAAATAGCACTGCGAATTGCTTTAGCTTTGATAAAGCTACTATTGAATTTTTCACTTGCACCATCTAGAACTATTTGCCGATTTTGTAACAATAATGGTCCCGCACCGAGAATATGGGGATAACGATTAAATTCTCCGGGGGTGGTGTCACTGTCAATGCGAATATTAGTTCCTATAGGTAATTGATTGGTATTGCTCACAGCACTACCACGCAAGATTAGTAAGTAACCATCAGCAGGAATGGGAACAGGTATTTCTCCGGCGTTACCTCCCGGTAATTGATTCGTAATTTGATTTTTCTGGACAGTTAAAATTATTTCGTTATTACTTAAGGGTGTGTAGGCTTGACCCCAAGCAGGAGTATAGCGAGAAATACCTGACTGCACAAATCCACTGTTGAGATATAAAATCGGTAGTCTTTGCCTATTACTAGTGATTAAAGTTTCTTTTAAAGCAAGGCGACCATAGTAGAATTGACCAGAATCATTCCAGGCGATCGCACCCCGGTTCAAAATAGGGCTAGATAACCACTGACCATCCCGACGAATTGCTCCCAATGGTAAGCGGTTATTGCGATTGAAAAAGCCACCGTTAATAGCTGTTAATGCTACATTTTGCCGCGCACTTCTAATTAATGGTGCCGTACCCACCACTGTATCAGGTTGGGCAATAAAGGGTCTGAGTTGTAATCCAGAGGTACGGGGATCTAATTCGATGGAAACAATAGGAAAACGCTCTGTGCCTAAAGTTACCCACTGTTGCCGCCAGCGAATCCCCTTAGCCCAAGTAATATTTTTGGTTAATAGGGCATCTGGACGAATTTCCACTTGCAATTTGTGGGGATTATTAGCAGTAATAACTCTGGGAGCAAAACCAAAGGGAACACTCAAAGTAACAAATGTTTGATTTTTAACAACCTTGACTGCTTTAATCAGGGGTTCGGGTTGAGGTGGTTGTGGCGATGGTAATTCTGGTGTTAGTTGTTTGAGAAAGTTGGGTAGTGATAGTGGTTCTGGTGCTGGAGCATAGCGTTGTACTAAAACAGGATCAGCAATGCTATCTAAGGTAATTGTCCAATCCCGATTTGGTGGTGTAGTTGGTTTGAGGATAATATCATCTGGGCTTGAAGACGAGGTTTGAGCAGGCTTTCTCTTGACTGGTAATTCCTGTCTCAATTGCCAAGGAGTGGGACGGTTTAAATCAATGGTAATTGTTTGAAATGTCGGGTTTGGTAGTTGATTAATGGCTGTTACCTTAGCCGTGGGTGTAGAAATAAACAGGGTATTTCCTTGGGTTTTGATTTTCCATCCCGCAGTTTTGGCAAAATTGGTCATATCAAGATAGCGATAGCCACCAATTAATAAGCTAGCTAGACTTTGGGGTTTGGTTGTAGAGGAGAACCACTGTATAGGTTGTCTTTGGGGATTAAAGTTATTACGGAAATCTACTCCCAAAGCTCCCATGACTATGGCATCACTCAGGTAAGTTTTCACTCCTACAGCTTTACTCTTTTGCTGGAGCCAAGCCCCAGTTAACATCCGACCATTGAGAAATATTTGTTGACCTGATAAAAATACTCCTGGCTTTACAGGTGGCTTGATAGACTGTTGAGCATTGACAACATTTGTGGGTGTTAAACCCAATACAAAACATAGGATGGAAGAGATTGAAGTTTGAGTCAATTTGAGGGAAAAATTGCAGTCGCGAACCATCACACCACCGTATTGCTAAAAACAGAAGTATGGCATTTTTACCATAAATTCCTAGTCATATTATTTATATCTGTTCCGAAAACAGCAATAGATGTTCCCATTTGGGGAGTATGGGGAGTGAGGGAGTGAGGGAGTGAGGGAGTGAGAGAGTGATGGTTGATGGTTGATAGTTGTTAGTTGTTAGTTGTTAGTTGGTGGTTGGTAGTTGGTAGTTGAGGGTTGATGGTTGATGGTTGACGGTTAACTATCAAAATTTCTTCTCCTTGTCCCCCTGCTCCCTGCTCCCTGCTCCTTCCCTCTTTCCCTCCTTCCCTCTTCCCCTCCTTCCTCGCTCTGTAGAGTTTTCTTAATTGGACAAAATTAACTAAACCATAATTTTTTCTGGTTAAGATATGATATTATTTATATTGGCATCTTGTATCTGCATTGCAGTCAGCAACAATCACCTAAGTAAGTTCATGGCAATTAAAAGTTTTTAATCAAACAAACAGTCAACTTTAACCCGTCTAAAATCTTGGCAATTTAAACATAGTTGCAACTCGCATTTGTCTTTTAAGGTAGTTGCTAGTCAAATTATATTTGGTGGTTAGTAACACTAGAGGCAGCAGGTAGTCATAACAACTCGCACATAAAACATAAATGGTCAATAAAAAATAAATATTTTTGGGAATTGTCAAATGGGTATATAGTGTAATACGCTGATTTTGTTAGTAAATCAGAATAATTCTAGTCCTTATTCAGCCGCAAATGTTTAGTGAGGTTTTTGCTTCAAAGAAGCAAATATTTGGTTGTGCCCAAAAAAGATTTTATACCCGAACTAGCAAGGCCCAAACTAGCAAGGTAATATGAGCACGATCAGGTGAAAAAACAGTTTTTGTTCAGGAATAACAAGCCTTTAGGGTAAAGTGTGATTTGCTTAACTCAGAATAAACACATAAAAAAGCTGCATAATTTTAACGTGAGTTTCAAACACACTCGCAGTTAGAATTTTTTTTTCCTCAATTTCAGGTATTCTATATTTCTTTATATCTGTACTCAGAAAAATTCTCACAAATAATACCAATTTGGACAATGATGGCAAAAGATGGAAAGAAAGAAAAGCTTATTTCGTAACTCTTTCATAATCCATCTAAAATCTAAAATCCAAAATGGTATAAGCGGCAACAAACATAACTCCAAATGTCAGGGATAGCCTATGAATAACAAAGGAATGAATCAACACCAGAAAATGAGATTTTCGGATAATGATTCTAGACAAACCTACCAGGGACAAAGATGGCTAGTAGAAGAAAGAGATGCCTGTGGAGTAGGGTTTATAGCTCATCGTCAAAATCAGCCTAGCCATGATATTGTGGCGAAAGCTTTGACGGCTTTGACTTGTCTAGAGCATCGGGGTGGTTGTAGTGCTGATCGTGATTCTGGTGATGGAGCAGGTATATTAACGGCTATCCCGTGGAAGTTGTTGCAAACAGATTTAGCAGGAAGGGGAACAGAAATTACCCCGAACTCTCGGATGGCGGTGGGGATGATATTCTTACCGAGAGACTCCCAAGCTGCGAAGAAGGCAAAAGATACATTTGAGCGAGTTGCTAATTCAGAAAAACTGACAGTTCTGGCTTGGCGAGAAGTGCCTGTACAGCCCAGTATATTAGGAGTACAGGCAAAGGATAATCAACCCCAGATTGAGCAAGTATTTCTTATCTCTGAAGATAAAAGTGGCGATGACTTAGAAAGGCAGTTGTACATTACTCGTCGTAGCATAGTCAAAGCCATACGCCAGCAGACAGACAGCTGTACCGAGGAATTTTATGTTTGTTCCCTATCTAGCCGTACCATTGTTTATAAAGGTATGGTGCGATCAGCTGTTTTAGGAGACTTTTACCAAGACTTACAAAATACTGAATATACAAGTAGCTTTGCGGTGTACCATCGCCGTTTTAGCACCAATACCATGCCCAAATGGCCCCTAGCCCAACCCATGCGATTATTGGGTCATAATGGAGAAATTAATACCCTGTTAGGTAACATTAATTGGATGGCTGCACGGGAATCAACTCTCGATCATCCAATTTGGGAAAATAAATTACAAGATTTGAAGCCTTTTGTCAATATTAATAATAGCGATTCTGCTAACCTAGATAACGCCTTAGAATTAATGGTGCGCTCTGGACGCAGTCCTTTGGAAGCTCTAATGATTATGGTTCCAGAGGCTTATAAGAATCAGCCAGAACTGGAAAAATATCCAGAAATTGTTGACTTCTACGAATACTACAGTGGTTTACAAGAAGCTTGGGATGGTCCAGCCCTGTTAGTATTTAGCGATGGACGTAAAGTCGGAGCAACTTTAGACAGAAACGGTTTGAGACCAGCTCGTTACTGCATTACTAAAGATGATTATATTGTTGTCTCTTCCGAAGCTGGTGTGGTTGATTTTCCCGAATCCAATATTGTGGAGAAAGGTAGACTTGGTCCCGGACAAATGATTGCGGTGGATTTAGAATCCAATGAAGTACTGAAAAATTGGGAAATTAAACAGCGCATTGCCAAGAGTCAACCCTATGGACAGTGGTTGCAACAGTACCGCCAAGAACTGAAGAATTTAGTTGATAGTTCGTCAGGAGTCGCCAATGGTAATGGCAATGGTAACGGCACAGGTTCTGCGCAAACCCTAGACAGACAAAGTTTATTGCGAGAACAAGTCGCCTTTGGCTACACCACAGAAGATGTGGAAATGGTGATTCAACCAATGGCGATGGATGGGAAAGAAGCGACTTTCTGTATGGGTGATGATATTCCTTTAGCAGTATTGTCAGATAAGCCTCATCTGTTGTATGACTACTTCAAACAGCGTTTTGCTCAGGTAACAAATCCAGCTATTGACCCCTTGCGGGAAAAACTGGTGATGTCCTTGAGTATGGAGTTGGGCGAGCGGGGCAATTTATTAGCACCCAAACCAGAATATGCCCAGAGAATTAAGTCTGATTCCCCAGTCTTAACAGAAGCAGAATTAGCAGCAATTGCCAAATCTGACTATACTACTGCCAAGTTATCTACTCTATTTCCCATTGCTGGGGGTCCCCAAGGATTGCAAATAGCAGTAGAACAATTACAGGCGCAAGCTGCGGCATCTGTTAAGGCTGGTGCCAAGATTTTAATCCTGTCTGACCAAGAGGGAGGAGGTATTAGTAAGGAGTATACTTATATTCCCCCCTTACTGGCAGTAGGTGCAGTCCACCATTACCTCATTCGTCAAGGTCTACGGATGCAGGCATCATTGGTGGTGAATACGGCTCAATGTTGGAGCACCCATCACTTCGCTTGTTTAATTGGCTACGGTGCAACGGCGGTTTGCCCGTATATGGCATTAGATACTGTACGGGTATGGTGGACAAACCCCAAAACCCAACAGTTCATGCAACGGGGTAAAATTGCTGCTATTACCTTAGAGCAAGCTATAGGGAATTACCGGCAAGCTGTGGAATCTGGTTTGTTGAAAATCCTGTCTAAAATGGGAATTTCTCTGCTTTCCAGCTATCAAGCCGCCCAAATTTTTGAAGCCATTGGTATTGGTGGGGATTTATTAGAGTTGGGATTCTGCGGTACAACTTCCCGTGTTGGTGGCTTGAGTGTCAAGGATTTAGCCCAGGAGGTACTATCTTTCCATAGTAAAGCCTTCCCCGAACTCAGTTTGACCAAATTAGAAAACCTGGGTTTTGTTCAGTATCGCCGTGGTGGTGAATATCACATGAACAGCCCAGAAATGGCAAAAGCCCTGCATAAAGCCATTGATGGGAAAAAATATGATCACTACGAAGTTTACAAACAATATTTGCAAGGTAGACCAGTCACAGCCCTGAGAGATTTACTAGACTTCCAGAGCGATCGCTCTCCCATCCCATTGGAAGAGGTAGAATCAGTTAGTGATATTGCCCAACGCTTCTGTACTGGGGGCATGTCCCTAGGAGCATTGTCACGGGAAGCTCATGAAACCCTAGCGATCGCCATGAATTGCATTGGTGGTAAATCCAACTCTGGGGAAGGAGGAGAAGATCCAGTACGTTACAAAGTTTTGGATGACGTGGATGAAAATGGCAAGTCTGCCACCTTACCACACCTGAAAGGACTACGGAATGGAGATACCGCCTGTAGTGCCATTAAGCAAGTCGCCTCAGGACGGTTTGGGGTAACACCAGAATACTTAATGAGTGGACGACAAATAGAAATTAAAGTCGCCCAAGGTGCGAAACCAGGGGAGGGGGGACAATTACCAGGTAAAAAAGTTAGTCCCTACATCGCCGGTTTAAGGCGCTCCAAGCCAGGAGTTACCTTAATTTCTCCACCACCTCACCATGATATTTATTCCATTGAAGATTTAGCCCAGTTAATTTTTGACCTACATCAAATTAACCCCAAAGCTCAGGTATCGGTGAAATTGGTGGCAGAAATTGGCATTGGCACAATTGCTGCTGGTGTAGCTAAAGCCAACGCCGATATTATCCAAGTATCCGGTCATGATGGCGGTACGGGAGCATCACCTCTGAGTTCTATTAAACACGCTGGTTCTCCGTGGGAATTCGGGTTGACAGAAGTGCATCGGGTACTGATGGAAAATGGTTTGCGCGATCGCGTCATTCTCCGGGTAGATGGGGGACTCAAGAGTGGCTGGGATGTCCTTATGGGAGCCTTAATGGGAGCAGAGGAATTTGGTTTTGGTTCCATTGCCATGATTGCGGAAGGCTGTATTATGGCGCGGATTTGCCATACTAATGACTGTCCTGTGGGTGTGGCTACCCAGAAAGAGCAATTACGGCAACGATTTAGTGGTATTCCCGAACATGTTGTTAATTTCTTCTACTTCATAGCCGAAGAAGTACGGGCATTATTAGCAAAATTGGGTTATCGTTCCCTCACAGAGTTGATGGGGCGTGCCGATTTACTGACAACCCGTGCAGAAGCTCAGTTAACCAAAACCCAGTCCCTGAACTTAGATTGCTTGCTGAAATTACCCGATACAAAGTCAGACCGCAGTTGGTTAGTTCATGAACAGGTACATAGTAATGGTGTTGTTTTAGACGACCAATTACTAAGTGATGCTGAGATTCAAGCTGCCATTAGTGGACAATCAGCTGTAACCAAAACAGTTAATGTAGTAAATACAGATCGCACCATTGGAGCTAGGTTAGCCGGTGTCATCGCTGCTAAATATGGAAACGAAGGCTTTGGCGGCAAAATGAACCTCAATTTCCGAGGTAGTGTAGGGCAAAGCTTTGGAGCCTTCAACCTTCCTTGTATGCATCTGACGCTAGAAGGAGAAGCCAATGATTATGTTGGTAAAGGGATGAACGGCGGTGAAATTATCATCAAACCCCCAGCAGATGCTAATTATCAATCCTCAGAAAACGTGATTGTAGGTAATACCTGTCTTTATGGAGCTACTGGAGGTGTATTATTTGCCAATGGATTAGCTGGCGAACGTTTTGCTGTAAGGAACTCCAAGGGTACTGCGGTAATTGAAGGTGCAGGAGATCACTGCTGTGAGTACATGACTGGTGGCGTGATTGTCGTTCTCGGTAAAGTGGGACGTAACGTTGGTGCGGGAATGACTGGTGGATTGGCTTATTTCTTAGATGAACCAGGAAGTTTCCCTGCATCAGTTAACCGAGAAATTGTCACTATCCAAAGGGTGAGTACCCCAGCTGGTGAGCAACAACTCAAAGACTTAATTACCGCCCATGTCGAAAGGACTGGTTCGGCTAAGGGTCAGCAGATTCTAGAAAATTGGCAACAGTACTTACCTAAATTCTGGCAGGTTGTTCCACCTTCTGAGGCTGATAGTGCTGAGGCGAATCCTGGAACTGTGGTAGAAAAGCAGCTGAGTTCAGTTTAGTGTCATCCTAGGAAAAAATTTCAAATTATTAGAAGTTGAATAGGGGGAAGGAGTAATCCTTTCCCATTTTTTATTATCTAGGGGGTAATACTGTAGCTAAAAAGTCAAAATTGAAATGCCATAAGCTGGAATCCTAGAATCTGCTGTAACAAGTGTTAAATCTTCTAACATTGATTGTACAATTAGCATCCGGTCAAATGGGTCATCATGATGACGTGGTAAACTACCAATCTATAAAGCATGAGATATGTTAATTGGTAACACTTCAAAGCGACATATAGCTAAAACTTCAGGTAGATTGTCAGGGCAAGTTAATTTACCCAAAGCCTTTTTTATTGATATTTCCCACACTGTTGCGACACTGACAAAAACTTGATGCTGTGGTTCAGTAATCAAATTCCTAATAGCAGAAGGTAACTTTGAGTCATCAGCAAGATACTAAATTAAAACATGGGTATCGAGTAAAAGTTTCATTCCATTTCTCCAGCAAAAGCTGCTGCGATCGCATCTGGTAGAATGTCGAAATCATCGGACATTTGTACTTTACCTTGCCAAAGTCCATAGGGACGAGGTGTTTGTTCATAAGTAGCTTGACTCTCCCCTAATTTCTCTTGTTCTGATTTTTTTTGACTTTCTTCTCGAATGAGTTTTTGAACTATCTTGGTAATTAAAGCTTCTAATTCAGCTACTGTTAAATTGCTAACTGAATAGTTGGACTGTTCGGGAAGAGAAGACATAATATTGTTATGAATCACGTTGACTTTGCTCTAGCTTATCTAACTGCGACACTCTTGCTCGATTCATAGCATAGGTGGAATTTGATGAAAGGATTTAATGTTGGGTTCCATTTCATTTCACCCAACCTACCTGCTGTGGCAGAAAAGCAGTTAAGTTCAGTTTAGCTTTGGGGAATATTAACAAATAAATGACCCGTAAGGGCACGGCGTTAGCAAAGTCTCTTTATACATTGAGAGACTATGGGTGCCGTGCCCCTACCGATTATGGGATATTTTTTAATACAGTAATGGCAATTGTATCCAAAAAAGTTATCTGCACTATCTCCTGTCGTTTTTTAGTTCCGTCGAACTCAGCTTACTAGAAGTTACTCCCGAACAAGTTCTGAGCGATCGCAAATTTTTAGATTTTCCTATTATTATAGTTTTTATGTAAGTAAGTCGGCACAATAAAACCAAACTATGTGAAAAAAAGTAAATAAGCCTAAAACATTTGTTCTCCCTGCTTTTTTAAGGCAAAGTGAAAAAGCCAACCGTGAGACTTTTTTGTGTTTAGCTAGGGTTCCTGAAAAGCCCACACTCACTCTAAGGGGAGTGTGTAGAGTATGTCACTAAAAAATGGTAAAATTCAAGCGAATGAAATAATCAATATTGTTTCAACTTTTCAAATTCGGACATTTTTGTCTTAACTAATTTTGAGTTGGTTCTCTAGCACATATATTACAAAAAAAGACAATGAGATTAAAAAAATTGACAGTATTGGTTGGTGTAATAATAACAGGAAGTATTTTACTTGCGGCTGCTAATTTAGAGAATATAGCTTTAGCTCAAGATTCAGATACCAAAATTGCGAATAACTGTATTAGCCGCAAGGATGTGATGGATGCTCAAGAGACTTGGGCAAAAGCAATTGTAGCCATTGGAAAAGCATACAAAAACGGAGGAAATTACAAAACCTTAGCAGCGAATACTGTCGATAACTTATACGGTTACGACGAAGGCAAAGTTTTATTTAAACCCACAAAAGCAGCACAGAGCCAATTTCGTTTAACAGAAGCGCAAGCGGTATCCTATTTTATTAAAGGTATTGTTCCAGAAGACAAAGGATTTGCTCTGCAACCTTGGAGTAAAGTCAGGTTTGAAAACGCAGAAATCAGCCTTAGTTGCAACGATGCCGTAACAATGGGAAACTACTATTTTACTGATGCCAATACAGGTAAAGAAACCAAAGTCGAATATACCTTTGGTTACCGTAGAAACAAAAATGGCAAGTTGATGATTGATTTGCATCACTCCTCTTTACCATTTAATCCCGCTAATTGACACTCCCACAGTTACGCTACGCGATCAACCGTGGGATTCTTTCATCATAGGGAAACCAACGTTTTTTTTACCCTCAGAAAGCATCTTCACCGTATGCCCTACGGCTGCAAGTCCTCTAATTAGAACTACTTGACTAGCGGCTACATCTCTATCGGTTATGTAGCCGCAATTGTCGCATTTATGGACACGTTGTGATAATATCTTTTTACCTGTTTCGTGTTGGCAATTAGGACATATTTGGCTTGTCTTTCGTGAGTCTACTTTCTGGAAATAGACACCACGCTTAAAACAAGTTTGTTCAAGGATGTTGAAAAACTGACTAAAACCCGCATCAAGGCAATGTTTACCCAACATCCCACGGGATAGACCAACC
>NZ_FYBH01000225.1 GCF_900185595.1 Calothrix rhizosoleniae SC01 | reverse complement strand
ATATCTCAGCAGTTATACAAGTATGAAAAGTTTCCTAAACCAACAGCTTATGAAAAAATGGTCGGAAACTCAATGATTTATCTGACTCAATTCAATCTAGATGGTCTTTCTGCTGCGATACCTTATCGCTTTGTTAAGGATGATGCTTCCTTTATAAATATTATTTTTAATTTGATGAAAAGTCCTTTGTTTAGATTATCTACTTCAGAAGCAATGAACTGGTTAAAAAAATGTTTCTGTCAAGAGCATCAGGGCTTTCATGTAGCATTAAAAAATCATCAGCGTCTACTCTTAAATCTAAAAAAATCCTTTGAGAATGTAGATTACCTTTGGTCTATAAACCGCAAAATGCAGATAGCAGATTCAGTTAATATCAATCAATCTGTCATTAGTAGCAAAAGAGCTTTTAATCAATTTGCTGAATTAGTAAAAAACATTGATTAAATTATTTATGCCCTTCCAAGTAATAAAATACCCAGCTTTTGACCCCCCCAATACTCGGGTATTGTCCAAAATATATTTGATAAAGCTGAACCCGCCGATGTTTTTGTTGTCCCTTAAACTCATTATAAATTTCTTGTTATGAATTCAATTGCAGTTATTGGTTTAGACTATCGTTTTCCAGGTGCGACAGATCCAGGATCTTTCTGGCATATATTGCGGAATGGAGTGGATGCAATTACGGAGGTACCACCGAATCGATGGGATATTGATACTTTTTATGACCCGGAGCCAGTTACACCAGGGAAAACCTATACACGCTGGGGTGGCTTCTTGGAACAAGTTGACCAGTTCGATGCTAATTTCTTCGGCATTTCCCCACGAGAAGCACATAAAATAGATCCCCAGCACAGACTTTTATTGGAAGTGAGCTTTGGTGCTTTGGAAAATGCAGGTATAGCGCTAGCTAATCTCGCAAGAAGCAAAACAGGGGTATTTATCGGAATTACTGATAATGATTATAGATATCTCAACCAGGATGCATCTTCCTTAAATGCCTATAGTGCAACTGGTCAAAAACTATGTATTGCTGCTAATCGTATATCTTATTCTCTGAATTTATGCGGACCCAATTTAGCATTAGACACTGGTTGTTCTTCATCACTGGTTGCTATTCACCTGGCTTGTCAAAGTTTACATAACAAGGAATCGGAGCTTTGTTTGGTTGGAGGAGTCAACCTAGTTTTAGTACCTAATGGGCATATAACTTTATCCCAGATGAGAATGATGGCAACTGATGGTCGTTGCAAGACTTTTGATGCTTCAGCTGATGGTTATGTCCGAGGGGAAGGATGTGGAGTAGTTGTTCTCAAGCGCTTGGAAGATGCTCTTAGGGATGGAGATAATATTCAAGCTGTTATCAAAGGTTCAGCGGTCAACCAAGATGGTTTAACTAACGGATTGACAGCCCCTAATGGTCCTTCTCAGCAAGCTGTGGTTCGTCAAGCTTTAGAAAGAGCGGGAGTCAAACCAGCAGATATTAGCTATGTGGAAGCCCATGGTACGGGTACCTCTTTGGGAGACCCGATTGAGATCAACTCCCTGAAAAAAGTGCTGATGGAAGGTAGAGATACAAATCAAACTTGTTGGATTGGTTCGGTAAAAACTAATATTGGTCATTTGGAAGCAGCAGCAGGTATTGCTGGTTTAATTAAGGTGGTTTTATCCCTGCAAAATCAAGAAATTCCACCCCACTTAAATTTTAAGAAGTTAAATCCTTTA
>NZ_FYBH01000290.1 GCF_900185595.1 Calothrix rhizosoleniae SC01 | reverse complement strand
ACTTAGCTATTGGTAATTGTTTATATGCTCAAGGTAAAAGGGATATAGCATACCGGGATTCTTGGATGCAAGCGGTCGCTGAGTACGATTTAGCCCTATCAACCCTGACACCACAAGACTTTCCCCAGGTGTACCTGGAAGTTTTACAATCCCTAATTACAGCTCTGATAGGTTTAGGTCAAATTCTCCAAGCACAAGAATTACACGAACAAGGGATGAATGTTTGGGGACATCTACTGGGCGATCCTAACTTTACAGATGCCAATAAAAAACAGTTATCCTTAAAAGTCACAGGTTTAGGTCAATTAGCCGTAGATTTAGCAATCCAGTCTGGAGAATTTTTATCAGCCTTAGAAATAGCCGAACAGAGTAAAAATGCTTGTTTAACCTGGCAATTATTCGGTTGGAGTGAAGAGATTTACTCACCTAATTATCAATCCATTCAACAACTGCTCAATCCCACCACAGCTATAGTTTATTGGCATATCAGCTCTTATGCCATCCACACATTTGTCATTAAACACAAATATCCCGAACCTATTCACATTTTTACCCCCGTACTTAACCCAGGGGAAAGTAACGAATTTCCTCTACCGGAAGCTGTACAAAGATTAGTCGAATTGGAAGATTGGATAGAGGATTGGGATCGACAGTACCAGGAATATCGACAAACAACTAGAGATAAACAAGGGCAAATTAGCCATTCTTGGCGTTTGTTAATGGCACAAAGACTGGAGCATCTGCAGGAAATTCTAAATATTGCTAATATTGAAGAAGAATTACAAAATATTAAGCAACTGATTTTAGTTCCCCATCGGGACTTACATCGATTTCCTCTCCATCAACTGTTTAACAGCAATGCCAATTACATAATTAACTATTTACCTAGTATCCAAATGGGATTAGAAGGGAAATCAACAGAAGTTGGTATCAACCCTCAACAATTTTTACTCAGCCTTGAATATCCTAACAGTAGTGGTTATTTACAGTTGAAATTTGCGAAGGTGCAAACAGAAGCTGTCAAGCAAATGTTTACCAATTGTACTTCCATTGTTGCGGTCGAAGCGACTAAAAGGCAAGTAGAAGATAGCTTAGACAATCATCACGATATTTTGCATTTTAATGGCTACGTAATCAACAATTTTACCGTTCCCCAGGAATCTGGATTACTTCTGAATGGAGATGAAAAACTTACCTTAGTAGATATCTGTAAGCATCCTCTCTCTAGTTACAAATTAGTAACTCTTGCAGCCCATGAAACCATCATTCCTAAAAATCGGACAAATTTCAGTAGTGAATATGCAGGTTTAACTAGCGGCTTTTTGAGCCAGGGAGTGGATTATGTACTTACTCCTCTGTGGACTGTGGAATCAGCTGCTAGTACCTTGATAATTGTAGAGTTTTATCGCAATTTACAAAAGAATAAGTCACCAATTGAGGCTTTAGCGCTGGCTACCCACTGGTTACGAGAAGTGACTGCCGGGGAATTAGTACAATGGTATGAGGATTTACTCGATAATTTGGGACAAGAAGAGTTAAGAAATCAAGCAGATTTAGCAACTGAGTTATATCGAGTTAAGCATATGTCTGCTGATGAAAACCTTTACAATCATCCTTACTATTGGGCTGCATTTACTATTGTGGGAAATTCGGATGTAGCGCTACGCGCAAGTAATAAGTGAGCCATTGCAGTGGAAGGGTTGCCCGACATAAAGCAAATGACGAACTCCGAAGGAGTAATAAATTTACTGCTTACAGGTTTGGTGCTTTAACAATGTCCTAACGTAATTGCGTAGTGCTATATTTAAATTATTAGAATGGCGATCGCCCAGTAATTAGTGTCTGGTAGCCACCTGCAATCATTGTAAATGATAGGAAGAATTGCCATAAACTGGTGGGATTAAGAATGGCTCTACTACTCAAAAACACTAATGCGATCGCTACTGTAACGAAGATGAACCCCAGATTTTTCATGCCTCTTGGGGCAAAGATTAAAATCATGATACCTGACATGAGGGTAAGAATGGAACCATCAGCAGCAATCCCTCGCCACCAATAAGGGTAAGGGTTAGTTGTGAAGATAATATTTTGTCCTAGAATATAGATACCCCAAATGATAAAACCAAAGCCTAATAATCTCAAAAAAAGTTTCATATATTATATTTTAAATAATATGATTTTTTATCTTTAACAATTCCTATTGTAAGAATAGTTTACTGCACAACGGAATGTAAATATTACGGTGGGATAATAAATTTATCTTAAAAACATCTCACTTTCATTAAACTATTAATCTAGTCTACTACCTAATAAATCAGCATAATTACTTATATTATTCATATCAATTATAGTTAAACATTAAACTTATTACTTATTACTTATTACTTATTACTTATTACTTATTATTGTGGAGCAGAAAAATGGGAATTCCCCAAAATTTGATCGACTCAGCATGGCAAAGTCTGGAAGCATCCATTATTCAATACCATGATCGTCCAGTGGGTACTTTAGCTGCAAAGGATCCAGCAGTACATGCATTAAATTATGACCAATGCTTTACCCGTGATTTTGCAGTTTCAGCCTTAGCTTTTTTGATGAAGGGTGAAGTAGAAATTGTCCGTAACTTTTTGATTGAAACCCTGAAACTACAAAGTTGTAACAAGCATTTGGATTGTTTTAAACCCGGTCAAGGGTTGATGCCTGCAAGCTTTAAAGTAGAAACTAAAAACGAAAAAGAATATCTACTACCTGACTTTGGAGAACATGCGATCGCTAGAGTAGCACCAGTAGATTCCGGTTTCTGGTGGTTATTAATGTTACGTGCTTATGTCAAAGCTAGTGGGGACATGGCTTTGGCTCATCAACTAGAATTTCAAAATTGTATCAAGCTAATTTTGGATTTATGCTTGACTTCCCGGTTTGATATGTATCCTACCATGTTGGTTTCCGATGGTTCCTATATGATTGACCGGCGCATGGGGGTTTATGGTTATCCTTTAGATATTCAGGCTTTATTTTATATTGCCTTGCGCTCAGCTAGAGAATTACTTGTACCTGAAGATGAATACATTACAGTGGTGGATGAACGCTTGGGTCATTTGGTATACCACCTAAGATATTACTATTGGTTAGATATAGATCTACTCAATGAAATTTACCGCTATAGAGTAGAGGAGTATGGTCCCACCGCCGTTAATAAGTTTAATATCTATCCTGCTTCTATCCCTGAATGGTTAAAAGAATGGCTTCCAGAAAAAGGGGGTTACTTTGTCGGAAATCTTGGTCCCGGACGAATGGATTTTCGCTTTTTTGCCCAAGGTAATTTAATGGCTATTATCTGTAAATTGGCTTCTGAGGAACAATCCCAAGGGATTATGGATTTAATCGCCTCCCGTTGGCATAGTTTAATTGGTAGAATGCCCATCAAGCTGTGTTTTCCTGCCATAGATGGACGAGATTGGGAAATTATGACTGGCTGCGATGCGAAAAATACTTCCTGGTCTTACCATAATGGAGGGAATTGGCCCTTTTTATTGTGGTTATTAGCCGCCGCCGGACAAAAAACCGATAGAGCAGATTTAGCAGAACGAGCTTTAGATATTGCTATGACACGGTTATATAAAGATAAATGGCCTGAATATTATGATGGTAAGTATGGTCGTTTAATTGGCAAGGAAGCACGAAAGTTTCAAACTTGGACAATCGCTGGTGTTTTGGTTGCACATCAGTTGTTAAATAATCCTCAGCATTTGGAATTAGTTAGTTTTGATGAGGAATCTGCAATGGTTTCTTGCTCCTTACCTATACCTTTTTGATGCAAAAGTATGTCCTAACTGATAACTTGCACCATCCTCAATAACCGCCTGGGATTTAAATCTCAGTCTCACAGCATAAGTCGTCTAAAGATTGCTAGACAAGCATTCTAGTCTACTTAAGCAACCTCAATTTCGGTTTCAAGAATTAGTCTGTGGTAACAAGGGAGGAGACAGCTTTGCTGGAGACAGAAGGGTTGAATTTAGGACATAATGCATAGTTTAAGTAGTTAAACATAATTAATTACACAATGTCATTGCGAGTGTAACGGAGTGAAACGAAGCAATCGCAAGGGGTAGGATTATTTCGCGTAGTTTGTAATAATGGTAAATATTTTTGTTTGATTACTTAAAATCAATCTT
Organism: Calothrix rhizosoleniae SC01; assembly: GCF_900185595.1. GTDB lineage: Bacteria > Cyanobacteriota > Cyanobacteriia > Cyanobacteriales > Nostocaceae > Calothrix_A > Calothrix_A rhizosoleniae. Next base: position 3,841 of record NZ_FYBH01000290.1, on the reverse strand, counting down.
CAAAATTATAAACATTAATTATTTACTCTTCTCTGTTAAGATTTCCCTATTTCCTTTTTCCGACTTTCTACCAGATCTTATTATCCTGAACTCAGGTTAATTATGACTTGCACGTAGGGCTATATCAGTCTTTTTAGCCAGCTTGTAAGTACTCCGGGTATTTCAGATGCTAGGGGACGATTCATTGCAGTGACGAAATCTTCATCAGGTTTTCCCAGTCTACGAAAACTATGATCGAGTCCGGGAAAAATATAGCTTGTTACATGGGTATTTCCGGACTGGATGAGTGCTTGTTTCATGAGGGATGCTTCTGTTGGCGGTGTATTGTGGTCTAATTCCCCATGTAATATCAATACGGGACATTTCACTTTGTCTACAAAATTTGATGGTGGACAGTCAAAATGTTGCTTCCAAGCAGGTAAGAAAAAATTCTTAGACCAATTCTCATCACCCAATAAAAAGAAATTATCCCCTCTATGTGCAGCCATGATTAGTGGATCTATTTGTTTATAAATCCAATACATTAACGGAACCTGCTGCTGGAAATTAGCAATTGCATCTCCATCCCATTGCCAAAAATTTGTTGCTTGCCATCTGATAATATCTTCTAAATTGTTATATATACCTCCCTGCCAAATGTAAAATTTTAAATGGGGATTTTGTGCTGTTACCATTAGAGCGATCGCAGCACCTTCACTTTGTCCTAAAATGCCGATTCTGTTGCTGTCAATTTCTGATACAGTGCTTAGCCATTGCAAAGCATTATTAGCATCTGCAACTAAATCTAGCAAGCTAGTGGTATTAAAATCACCCTCACTTTGACCACAACCGCGCTTATCATACCTAAAGGTAGCAATCCCTATTTTCTCTAAAATTTGCGCTTCATCCTGAAATAGATTGCGTGGGGGTAATGGTATGGGAAACCAATCAGTTTGGGAGTTATCTAAATTTCCATCTCTAGTTTGAGGAAATGAACCTCCAATTAATAAACAAACTGGTGGCTTTTCTTGCCCATCGGGGATAGTCAGAATGCCATGAATTTTAGTGCCATTAGATTCAAAGTATAATTGTTTTTCCATTATTTTTTAATGTTGTCAACCTTGATGATTGGTTTCCCGCCAGGATGATAAAACAACTTTTAAGGGCTACTTTCAAAATAATCCCCCACAGGTAATTTTGTCCACAACCAAGAATGAAAATCACCTCTGACTGACTCCCGATTCCCTACTCCTCATTTTCAAATTAGGTGTATTCTAAATAAATGACCGCAGGATGTATTAATAACTAGTGAGCGTTAGGAGAGGCTACAAATATATAATTCAACCCTGAGGCAGTTCTGGAAATAGTTTGCTGAAATGGCTAATCGCCAAATGCTTATAATCATCGGCAACTTTTGTTATACTGTGGCGTGTAGGAAATCTAGCCATAATTAACATCCTGTTATCTAAAGAGATATTAGGGATTATCTACTAAATATTTTTACTCGGTCAGTTAAATTCAAGTTCTGCAATTATTGTTTATAGAAAGAAGCAAAATAATGAGCGGATACTAATGCTAAGGTTTCATTATTTAAACACTACTTCTACTGCTCGAATCCTCATACCAATTCATGAAAATACTGATACATAGGTTTCAGTCTTTAATCATCTCCTAACCTAATTATATAGTGCTATATCAGTCTCGTTATTTAGCTTGATTTCAAACAGACAAGCCCCATGATTAGAGCCATTTTTACTATATTCTTAAACTATAGCTATTCAAGAAAGTATTTACAGAGAGAGGTGAATATGTGGTGCCGCCAACTTTCTTTTGCCCTGAGTCTGGGTGCTATTGCTTTACTCGGAGGTGGTTTGTCTGCTCAAGCTCAAAAAACTCTTAGTGTTTCTGATACGACAAATCAATCGCAAGAAAATCAACGAGGAGTTGAAAGGATAAAGTTATATTATTTTCATAATGCAGACACTTTAAAGCAGATACTAGATGCAGTGCAAAAGGATCAAAACTGGGAAAATCTCAGGATAAGGATATTGTCAAATACACAGATATCAAATGATGAAAACGAAAACGAAAACGAAAACGAAAACGAAAACGAAAATGAAAATGAAAACGAAAACAATAATGAAAACGAAAATTCTGATAATGCTCAACAGTTAAGCACTTCTTCCATTGAGATCATTTCCATACCACCTTCTTCCGATTATGTCGAGGTCATACTCTATGGTAGTAAAAAGGAAAGAGATTCTGCGCACCGAGTGATTGCTGCAATTGATCTTCCCCGTCCCGGTATCACAATGCAGATGTGGGGAATTCAGATTTCCAGCAACGACCCCAAAGACTTGGCCAAAGTCATGTTGAAAGTACGCCGGGAAATTAATCAAACTCAAAAATTAGTGAAAGAGACATATGCTCACCTCCAACAATACATAGGAGTGAATATTACAGATCAGAATATTGAAGATAATTTCAAAAAACTTCTTGTTGAGAAACTAGGATATAAAACAACTCTGAGTGCCAATCGCCCTCTATCCATGACAGATATGGTTCTACGCATGGTTGCTGCGGAAAAACCAAATAACAAGATTACCGAAGACGTAGCCAATGAACTGACGAAATTTGTTCAACAAGATAAATATAAGTACTATTTAGATACATTAAGGGAGCAAGGAGGAGAACCACTTGAAAGGTTTTTCTCGATTCGTGGCCTGCGACAATGTCCTGAATCAAATAATAAAGAGAATAAGAAGACCTTTACGTGGAAGGAAGGGAAATGTAAAGCCGAAAAAGACAAAAACAAAGATTCTGAGGTAGACTACTATGCCAGAGTGAGCCGCAATGCAATACTTGATTTTGCCCTGAATTATGGACACTTTCGTAGGCAGCCAGAGAATTTTAATCCTTACGGACTGCAACAATCAGCCGATGTCTTGAATAATCGCTTACAAGAGACCATGAATGCGTTAAACAAAGACATGGAAGATTTATTTGTTATGCCTACTTTGATCAAAATCCAAAAAATTGTGAGAAAATTCAAGGGTGTGGAATATGCACAAGTGGGAAGAACCAGTATCGCTAGTCTGAGTGGGATCGCAACGACGGTCGATTCGACTTCGGTTAGTGCCTTTGATGTGACTCAATTGGAACTCTTTGAATTGCTCAAACAGATTCAGACTGACAAAGGCTTTTTTGACTCTCTTCTTCCAACAAAAGACGTGGGTCCTAATCTTAAGCTAGCTGTCAGACTAGCTGCTGCTTTAGAACAGCAAAAAGCTGTATTTCGTGAATTGAATAGTGGAGTTTCATTCACCATAATTCCTAATGTGTTACGAGATATGAATTCTGCTGAACTCAACATCGATTTAACTATTACCGCGGATTCAGTTCCTGATCAGGATAATGACGAACAAACGAAAATATCACGTATCAGTCAACAGAAAGTGAATACCACCGTTTACACTAAGGCTGTGGATTTTTTCGCTCTTTCGACATTCTCTAACCAAAGTACATTAAGTGGGGGACGTGGTTACGTACCTATTATCGGCACAGTGTGGAGGGGGATTTTTGGTGAAGTGCCGGTGTTAGGAAAACTGTTTAGTTGGAAAAGAGCTCCAAAGAAGGTTCTGCACGAGAGTCTGCTGTTGACTAACTCCTTTATTACACCTACAGCTATGGGAATCGGTTTGCTATATCCAGAGCCAGCAGAAGATGACACTTCTAAGAATGACAACTTCGACGAATTAAAGTGTCTGGTTGAAGAATATAAAAATAATTCAGGTCGAAATAATTCAGATCAAAATAATCGAGTGTTCGTGAAGAAAAAAAATAACTGTTAATCTAACACAAT
>NZ_FYBH01000270.1 GCF_900185595.1 Calothrix rhizosoleniae SC01 | reverse complement strand
ATTTAAGGGTTCAATTATAGCGCTACGCGCAAGTAATAAGTTTACTGCTCATATGTTTGGTGCTTCAAAAATGTCCTAACGTGCTTTGGTAGTGCCATACACTGCAAAATTCTGGAAAAGCAGTAGGTTAAATTTGGAACATATCAAAAGGTAAAAGAAGAATTGTTTTATTCCCATTACCGCTAGCTAAAATTTTGCCATCTGGACTAAATGCCAGACAATAAACTACACCATTATTTTCAGTAAAGCTCTTAATTTCTCTACCTGTATCTACTTCCCAGAACTTGATAGTCTTGTCGTAACTACCACTAGCTAAGGTTTTACCATTTGGACTAAAAGCAATAGTAAAAACATCATCAGTATGCCCATTTAATGTATAAATTTCTTTCCCTCTTTCTGTCTCCCATAATTTGATAGTTTTATCTTGACTACCACTAGCTAAAGTTTTGCCATTTGGACTAAAAGCAACAGTGTCAATACCTGCTGTAGAATTACTATGTCCTTTGAGAGTCAGAAATTTACTTTGATTTAAATACCAAATTTTAATCGTGCGATCCTTGTTACCACCACCAGTGGCAATAATTTCACCATCTGGGCTGAAAGTAACACATAAAACTTCATCCATATGTCCTTTCAGAGTATTGATTTCTTTGTAAATATCTAAAGACCAAAGCTTAATAGTTTCATCTTGACTGCTGCTAGCCAAGGTTTTGCCATCGGGACTAAAAGCAAGAGAATAAATTGTGCCTTTATGCCCTGTAAGTGTGTAAATTTCTGTACCTGTAACTGTATCCCATAGTTTCACACTTTGATCATCACCACCACTGGCTAATACCTTACCATCGGGACTAAAAACTACAGCTTTTACCTTTCCAGGTGCTGTAATTGTCATTGGTTGTTGATTCAATTGAGATAGTTGCCAAATTTTAATAGTTCGATCATCGCTACCACTAGCTAGAGTTTGTCCATTGGGACTAAAAGCAAGGGACATTACACGTTCAGTATGTCCTTGTAATATTTGTATGGATCTATGCTTCTGTGTAACTGGTGGTGTAGCAGTATTGGAAGTAAGAGGAGGTGGTGGTGTGGGAGGTGAGCTTGGTTTCGTTGCTACTGGTACTGGTACTTGTGGTTTGGGAATAACCGTTAGGAGCTCAGATGGCTGTGATTTCTGCTGTACAGGCGATTGAGGTTTTGCTGGCGGTGAAGTTGCTTTGATTTGGGTACTTGGTTCCAGTGGTGGTACAGATGGGACAATTCCCTGCATCTGATTTTGGAATTGAGCGATCGCAGCTTTAAATTCATTCAACTGCCTTTGAGTACTTATACCTAAATTTTGAGTATAAGTATTTAGCTGTAATAGTCGCTGATTCAGAGGTTCTATTTGTTGCTGTATTTGGGCATTAATTTGAGTAGTTGGTTCATGATTACCCTGACTATTAGTTCCTCTTATTCCTTGTTGTAAGGTTTGAATTTGCTGCTGAGTACTTCGACTCAATTGTTGAATCAAGGCATCAAGTTGTGCCATACGCTCATTGATCACTTGCATATTCAAGCCTTGTTGCCCTTTTTGTAGTGCTTGAATTTGTTGTTGAGTAATTTGTATACGGTTATCGAGTTGCCCTACTCGCTGATTAAATGCTTCTATATTGATATTTTGTTGCCCTTGTTGCATGGCTTGAATTTGTTGCTGGGTATTTCTATTCAATTGCTGTATGCGGGCATCAAGTTGTCCTACTCGCTGATTAAAGGCTTCCAGATTTACAGTTTGTTCTCCTGGCTTTTGACTATTGGTGTTTAACTGTTGTTTGAGAACATCTAATTGCTTTTGGGTGCCAGAATTCAATTGTTGAGTAAAAGTATCAATTTGGGCGATTTGTTGTCTAATTACTGCGATTTGTTGTTCTGTATGGTTATGAATTTGTTGTTTCAGGGCATCTATATTAATGCTAGCCACTTCAGCAGTTTTTCCACTAGATAATTGTTGCCTTTGTTGTAATCGTTCTAATTGTTGTTGGGTAGTTTGACTCAAATTTTGAGTTAAATTATCAAAGTTATCTAAACGTTGTCTTAAGGGATCAATCAACATATCAACTTGATAAATCGCTGCTTGCTGTTGACTTTCTTGTAATTGTTTCCAGCGTTCTCGGTTAGCTATATTTAAACCAATAGCAACAGTTAGAGGCGCGGCTGCATAAACAACCTGTTGAGTTGCGGCGGCGGCTAAAGTTCCTAGGGCGGCAGCATATAAAGATACATATTCGCTAATTTCTAGCCAGTGGGTTTTGGTCATAAGTAAAATGCTATACTTGCTGCTGGGAGAGAATAGCTGAATCGCGCAACGTGGTTGTGAGGGCTATGATTTATATTCCAGTTATAAACCACTACAATCTGGACTTTAAATTCTATTAGCCACCAGAAAATTTCTCATAAAAATCAACAGAGGAAGAGTTGATTGCAGAAATTGGATAATTTATTTTGTAGAGTAATACCAATATGAAAAATAATTGCTGCCCATGAATTACTCAAAAGCTGACCCAGAAACTATTTCACAATCCAAAATCCAAAATCCAAAATTCTGCTGACCAAGCCTCTAGCCTTTGTAGAGTGGCTGCGCCAACAGGGTAGGTGTAGGAGAAGAATTAGCCCCGAAAGCTGAGTACAAGCCCTTACTTTCAAGTATGAAAATCAGATAAAAATATGTTTCGAGATACATAGTAAGAGAAACACGGCATCCTTAGAAATAAACCCCTGCTTTTAAGTAGGGTCTGCTGAATAACTGAAAATATTGATTTATCAATGCTTTGAGGTTATTTTATTGAGGAAGGGCGTGCAAGGAAATTAGGATTTTAGGTTTAAAATCCTTGCATCTGTTATTTTTTCTGGCAAAAAGAATAGAAATAAAGAGACTGGAACTACTCCCTACTCCCTACTCCCTACCCCCACCAAAAGACTTTTATGCCTAACGGCACGCTCCGCGAACAGCAAGCCCTAAGTATGGGATTCCCTACACCCTATCTCCTATCCCCTACATCTAGGCATGGGAGTCTTAATTCCAGGCTATCCTTACTACCGGATTCTATTTGTTAGTGAAGCACCTTATTTCAGTTCTGGATGAGCCTTAACTTCTGCTGAGGTAGTACCCATTTTGTTAATAGCTGCAATTAACTGGTACAGACGACCTAAATCCCGTTGATTAAAGTACAAAAGTAAGCGGGGTAGTTGGGAGGTTTCATCTTGTCCTTCTTGGGGTAAAGCTTGACTGGTTTCAATTCGCCCCTTAACCAAAATATCGCTGAAATTATCATTTAGTTGTTCGACTTCAGCTGGTGATAACTCAGTCTTTAACCGAATAACTAAGCGATCGCCCACATAACGGCTGGAGTGGTACACTTGGAAAAATCCTGTAATAGCTTTGCAGGCTACTGACAAGTTATCTGTAATTGTATATAAACTGGGGTCTTCAGGGCTAACCAAACCTGTTTTCACCAATTTTTGATTAATATATTCGCTCCAGGAACGCCAGTAGTCTCCACCAGGACTGTCAATTAACACCACAGGTACTGGACCAAATTTACCAGTTTGGCTGAGGGTCATACATTCAAAGGCTTCATCTTGGGTTCCAAAACCACCTGGGAACAAGGCAACAGCATCACTTTCTTTCAGTAAAAACAACTTCCTAGTAAAGAAGTATTTAAAGTGAATTAACTTGGGATCGCCTTCTATGAATGGGTTCGCTTCCTGCTCAAATGGTAGTTGAATGTTCAATCCAAAAGAGTTTTCCCTCCCCGCACCTTCATTCCCTGCTTGCATGATCCCACCACCGCCACCAGTCATCACCATAAATCCCAATTGGGAAATATCCCGAGCAAAGTCAACTGCTATTTGGTACTCTGGGGTTTCTGGAGATAGACGTGCTGAACCAAAAATTGTCACCTTACGCACATGGCGATAAGTATAAAACAGCTCAAAACCTCGCTCCATATCTGCTAAGGAAGCACTTAGTATCTTCCAGTCTAGGCGATCAATTTCATTCCCAGCCAGACGTAATATGGTAGATAATGCCTGTTGAATTAATTGCTGATGCTTTAAATTCGGTAACCGTTCGATTAGTTCCGCCAGATCAGCTTGCAAAGACTCCAATGTATCCAAAGAATCCGATGAGGTCATTTCAGTTATCAGTTATCAGTGAGCCAGTACCATCTACGGTTCTCCAAAAAAGAGACACTATGCCAAAGTAATTACCAAAATATCTATACCTCATGGTTTCTCAATTTATCAGCTTGAGCTGTATATGAGTAAATTACTTACTTGTTAGTAATAATAAATACAGGCGCAGTCGCATTATGATATTACCTGGACTGTAAATTTTGAATGTTTCAAATATTAATTTATATCAAAATAAAATCAATAAATTAGAGTAATTACTTACTCTTGACCTAACTGCGATCGCTTCTGAGACAAAAAATCACCTCTGGCTGCCAAACCGGAGGTGTAATCTTGAAGTCCCTTTCCAGATTTTTATTTGGCAACTTAATGATGTTTCAAGGATGGGTAAAGAATCAGGACAGCAATTCTCAATATTTTTATCCACCTCAATTTAAATCATTATGAATCATCCGAAAGATATTTTTCGATGGTGTTAGCTAATGTGGATTTGGGAACAGCTCCGACTACCATATCAACCTTTTGACCACCTTTAAAAATCATTAACGTAGGGATACTACGAATATTATACTTACTAGCGACATCTGGGTTGTCATCGGTATTAACTTTTACGACCTTGATCTGCCCATCATACTGATTAGCAATTTCTTCTACAACTGGGGCTACCATGCGGCAAGGACCGCACCAAGGTGCCCAGAAGTCAACTAAAACAGGAACTTGACTGTCTAGGACTTCCTTCTGAAAGGTCGAGTCGGTAACTTGTTCGGCTGTTGACATGCCTACAAACCTTTGCTTGTTATATTTCTAAGTTTGGTGAAAATTCTACCATAGCAAAAACCTCTGCTTTCGCAAGTGAAGAATTTAGTTCTGCAAAGAAGCTTCACTATATTATTGTACTACGCATATAGGTTAAGACATTGTTGAAGTAGCAGGTTTTAGGGTTCAACAATCTCCTAACCTATGTGGGTAGTGCTGTCCTGACTTTTCACGGTATGTGGAAAAGTCAGAGTGCTATCAACCCAAAAATTAGAATAAGTCCATATAAGGAACCGCCCGAACAATAGTCCGGGCGGAGTGTGGTGTGAGGAGTGAACGGAAACATGCGTCTCCGCTATCTCTATTGTAGGCGACAGATGGAATTTTTCCAGTGATTGTTGAAGTCTCTAGGAAAAATTTATTAATAATTGGGATTAAGGCAATCCTTCTATAAGAAAACTTTACAACCAAAATTTTTAGGTTAGCTTAGTGCTAGTACTGCAAGGCAGAAGTCAAAAGCTTATAATTTAGGCTTTTTAACAGTTGTAAATAGTTGGTCTATTTACGCCCAGTTGCACTAAGACAACAAGTGAAAAGTGAAAAGCAAGAATGCTGATGTTACAAGCTTTTTACAAGTTCCAGATCGTACCTTGATTTTCGCGCAAGTGGACTAGGCATAAAGAATTCTTTCTGATTCCTTTACTCCTACTACTCTGGCAAGGGAACTATGCCTGGTTAATAATGAAAAGAAAAAGTTATTTTCTCCCCACACTCCCCACACTCCTCCTCTTCTCCTACCCAGCAAAGTTGGTGTGGTGGACTACTGTACCCTGGGGTAAGCCTTCTCAGAGGATCTACATTTCTTCACTTCCTCATTTACCCATACCCAATTGTTGAGCTTTTTGGTAAACTTTCCCCTCGGTTAAAAGGGAAGGTGCAATTACAACCTCAACTTGCTGCATTTCTTGGAGATTTTTAGCTCCTAGAGTACCCATACTTGTCTTTAAGGCTCCTAGGAGGTTATGAGTCCCATCATCAAGTCCTGCTGGACCGGTGAGTATTTGTTCTAGGGAACCTGTTTTACCCACTTGAATCCGAGTACCACGGGGCAGTACAGGGCTGGGTGTTGCCATTCCCCAATGATATCCTCTACCGGGGGCTTCTGCGGCTCTAGCAAAGGGAGAACCAATCATCACACCATCTGCACCGCAGGCAATACATTTACAAATATCCCCACCCGTAATTAAACCACCATCTGCAATTACAGGTATATATTTACCAGTTTCTTGATAGTAATCATCCCTGGCTGCGGCACAATCTGCGATCGCAGTTGCTTGGGGTATGCCTACACCCAATACACCACGGGAGGTACAAGCTGCACCAGGGCCAATGCCGACTAAAACCCCTGCTGCACCAGCTTTCATTAAGTTCAAGGTGACTTCGTAAGTCACGCAATTGCCCAAAAGTACGGGCATGGGCATTTCCTGGCAAAATTGATCTAAGTCTAGGGGAGTAACTGAGTCTGGTGATAGATGAGCGGTGGAAACTACTGTTGCTTGGACAAATAACAAATCGGCTTTTGCTTCTGCGATGGCATTACCATATTTACTCGCTCCCACAGGAGTTGCACTGACGGCGGCAATTCCCCCTTGTTGCTTAATTTCCTGAATCCGTTGTTTAATTAATTCTGGCTTAATGGGTGCAGCATAAAGTTCTTGCATCAAGGATACAAATTCGTCTTTACCCACAGAAGCAATGCGATCTAAAATTGGCTCTGGATTTTCATAACGAGTTTGAATTCCTTCTAAATTCAGTACGCCCAATGCCCCTAGTTGTGATAGACGTACAGCCATGCCCACATCAACAACACCATCCATTGCACTAGCAATAATTGGTATTTTTCGCTCTATACCACCTATTTTCCATGTGGTATCCGCTAATTGCGGATCAAGTGTTCTATTTCCGGGAACTAAAGCAATCTCGTCAATACCATAGGCTCTACGAGCCGTTTTGCCCCGCCCAATTTGAATGTCCACGCTCTTACCCTTCCCATTCTCAAATCTGTTTAAGCTAGGGTATCAAATTGTGGGGTGATTTGGATTGCTTTTTTCTAGCTAGGCAAATATTTTTTTTAATCAAATATTTATCTCCCTAAGGGACTTCTAAATAAAAAAATAATCAATCGTTATGAATGCAGGGAGCAGGGGTCAGGGAGCAGGGAGCAGACGGAGGGAAAGTCATTTTGGTAACAAAAATTGGGTAATTTATTTCTTGGAGTTCCCTAACTTATGGAAGTATTCGAGTAATTTGTCCCCAGGGGAATGAATACACCCAATCTATAATTGTAGTCAATAAATATTTTTTGATTATATTGATTGCAAAATGTTAAGATGTCCCTATGTGTGTTTTTATATTTATCCAGTAAATAACAGTATAAAAAATAAATTTCACCCATAAACTTAATTGTAAAAAAAAATACAAATATAATTTGAGTAATAATTCCTCTCTTTCATAATCATCTTTCTAGGGATTATTGCCCTACTTGAAATATTGCCCATTTATCAATCAGAATTGTTAGCATAAATCCCAGATTTGATATTTTAGCCTTGATTCAATCTGAAACACTAGAACTATTAGAATGGCATCGCCTCTGCCAGCATTTATCGACTTTTGCGGCTACAAAACTGGGGGCGATGGCGACGCTGGATTTACAAATTCCTCCTTCTCAACCAGAGAGTGAGTATTTGCTAACCCAAACAAAGGAAATATATGAGCTTGATAATACTCTGTTAAATGGGTTGTCCTTTGAAGGAATTCAAGATATCGGAGATTCCTTAGAAAGAGCAGAGCTGCAAGGGATTTTAACAGGTGAGGAATTATTAGCGATCGCCACCACTTTGGCAGGTACCAGAAACTTGCGACGAACCATTAACGAGCGCCCTGACTTAGAGATTTTAAATCAGTTAGTTGCCGAACTGCGAACCTATCCGGAATTAGAGCAAGATATCCACCATTGTATAGATGAACGGGGACAGGTAGCAGATCGTGCGAGCCAGAAATTAGCTGAAATCCGGCAAGACCTGCGGAAAATACGTATTCAAATTAATCAAAAGTTACATAATATTTTACAAGTCAAAGCCAACGCTGTTCAAGAACAGATCATTACCCAAAGAGGCGATCGCTTTGTCATTCCCGTAAAATCCTCCCACAAAGATAGAATACCGGGTATTGTTCATGATACCTCTACCAGTGGTGTTACCCTCTACATAGAACCTAGCTCTGTAGTTCCGATGGGCAATCAACTGCGGCAGCTAATGAGGCGGGAACAAGTAGAAGAAGAAGCTATTCGTCGCTCTTTAACGGAGAAAATCGCAGAAGTAATACCCGACTTGGAAAAATTACTGGCAATTGCTACCGCCCTGGACATGGCAACTGCCAAGGCACGTTACAGCCTGTGGTTAGAAGCAAATCCTCCCCGATTGCTAAATCCTCAAGACCAGGAAACTATTAACCTCCGCCAGTTACGCCACCCCTTATTAGTGTGGCAGCAAAACCACGAACAAGGGTCAGCCGTTATTCCCGTAGATTTACGGATTAATCCGGAAATTCGAGTTGTAACAATTACAGGTCCGAATACAGGTGGTAAAACTGTTACCCTGAAAACCTTGGGACTGGCAGCATTAATGGCCAAGGTGGGTTTATTTATCCCCGCTAGGGAACCAGTAGAAATACCTTGGTTTGACCATATATTAGCTGATATTGGAGACGAACAGTCCCTACAACAAAATTTATCCACTTTTTCCGGTCATATTCGCCGGATTAGTCGCATTCTCGAGGCATTGTCAGAGGAGAATACATCCTTAATACTATTAGATGAAGTGGGTGCAGGTACGGATCCGGCTGAAGGTAGTGCCTTAGCCATTGCCCTACTGGAATACTTGGCAGATAATGCCCAGTTAACCATGGCAACCACCCACTTCGGCGAACTCAAAGCCTTGAAATATCAAAATGAACGGTTTGAAAACGCCTCCGTTGAATTTGACGAAACGACCCTTTCCCCTACCTATCGCTTATTATGGGGGATTCCTGGACGTTCCAATGCCTTAGCGATCGCTAGCCGATTGGGATTGAAAGGAGAAGTCATTGAACAGGCAAAAAACCAACTGGGAGAAGGAACAGACGAAGTTAACCAGGTAATTGCTGGTTTGGAAGCACAACGGCGCAGTCAAGAAACCAAAGCCGCCCAAGCAGAGGATTTATTACAACACGCAGAGCGTTTGTATCAAGAAGTTAATACCAAAGCCGACTCCTTACAGGAAAGAGAAAGGGCATTACGAGCTGACCAGGAAATAGCAGTCCAAAAAGCGATCGCCCAAGCCAAAGCAGAAATAGCTCAAGTAATTCGTCGTTTACAGCAAGGGGAACCAACAGCCCAAAATGCCCAGAAAGCCACCAACGCCCTGGAAAAAATATCTGCCAAATTTACACCACCACCACCGCCAAAAGAGAAAATTGGCTTTATTCCCAAAATAGGCGATCGCATTCGGATTCCCAAGCTGGCACAAACTGCTGAAGTCCTCACAGCCCCCAATGGAGATGGAGAATTAAACGTCCGCCTGGGGATTATGAAAATGACGGTTCAGCTAGAAGATATTGAGTCCTTGGATGGGAAAAAAGCAGAATCTCTCGTCAAAGAGCAAAATGTCCGGAAATCAGAAATAGCCAAGCATAAAGCAAATGACAAAAACCTCACAGAACCCACCCCAACCCCCGTACTAATTATTCGGACATCGAAAAATACAATTGACTTACGGGGAAAACGAGTGGCTGATGCAGAGATAATTTTAGACAAAGCTATTGCTGAAGCCACAGGGGCTATTTGGGCAATTCACGGACATGGTACAGGTAAATTAAGGCAAGGCGTGCAAGAATTTTTACGCCAGCATCCCAGAGTCAAGCGTTACGAAGCCGCACCACAAACTGATGGGGGAACAGGAGTAACTATTGCCTATGTAGATTGAAAGAGAGGGAGTTGTTAGTTGTTAGTTGTTAGTTGTTAGTTATTTCGTTGGGAGTTGGTAGTTGTTAGTTGGGGGATAGGGTAAAGATCCCTCTTTCATCGTTGATGGTGAAAAATTTTTTTCATCAGGACTGAATTCTTCAATAACGGAATGAGAAAGAAAATTAAACAAAGTAAAAAAAATAACCATAGTTAATCAATAAAAGTATAAGATTAATCACAGTTACATCTTTTGTAAAATAGGTTTTCGTCTTAGAGTAAGACAAATACAATCTGCTGTTCTCAAAAAATCATGGCGGTTTTAGAGATACCAAGACAATCTCAAAAAGTGTTTCCTATGGTTATGTCTTGTCACCTCTAGCTACTTACTAAGCTTTGGGAAACCAAGCCGAACTTTTAAGAGTCTGGTTTCAAAATGGGTAACAGCACCACTCCCCAATGGCCCGATAGTCTATGCTAAAAGTTATGCACTCTGCCGCCCATCCACCTACTCCCAATTCCCAATGGGAGGATTTAAATAAACTCGGTACTCCAAATTCTGTTCAGTGGGATAATATCAAAACTCAATTAGATTTAGTGTTGTTAGCACTAGAAACCTTAACAGGAAGTGGTTCAGAGGCAATGCTCTCAGCCGCAACCAGTCTCAACCTAGAATCCAGAGTGCCAGATCGCGTGGCGTTATGGCGACTACGTCAGTCTAATCCTCTCAGAAAAGGGCAAGGAGGGCGGAAAAAACTAGATGTAGAAGAAGCACAATCATTGGTTCTGATAATTTGTTACTTGGCAAAACAACACCAAGAATTAATTCGTCGTGCTGTGACTCTTTTAGAGCAGATGGCGGAAAACCAACAGGAACCCCATCATGCAGCTTTACTAGGAGACTATATTGATGCTTTCTGTAACACCTATGAAGAACGCATGGAGGAGAACAACAAAATCTCCACAGATGAATTGAGTAATTTAGCACTCAAACTGTTGATTGATTTGCTTTTTTACAGTAGTCCCAATGGATACCGTCGTCTTTGGCTAGCACTCATAGATCGTTCCACAAAAATGGAGATTTGAGATGTGGAATTGGAGATTGTCAACACACAATCCCAAATCCACAGGCGCTTAGTAGCTTCTATTTAATTAACCGTCAATCCAAAATTTCCTATTTATCTCTTTTGTACTTTCTGCCATGGCTCTATCAAATTCTGTCATTCGTCGGTACACACCCCCAACCTGTACCCTAGAAGTATTGGCAAAAAATTTGCCTTTATCTCGTTGGATGGGTAAATCAGTCCTCAAACAAATTCGCTTTGAGCTATGCTTCGACGATCCGCGACAAGCAGAAACACCAAAGCAAATTATTCGTGGCGATCGCGAGCAACTTGAAGCTTTGTGTACAACGGTGACAAATTATGTACAGGAATGCCTACAACAATCACCAGAAAACTTTTGGGTCAATGCCTGTGGCGGTAAAGATACTTCCCTAGAATTATCTTCAGATTCAGAAGATGGTGATATCCAGCAAGTATCACAACAAAATAATCAGTTAACATTTTTAAATAGTCAGATAAAATCTGAAAACATACATTTAAAACCAAGCGACCATTTAACACATAATCTCTTTCTTGGTTCCTTAGCCAACCAGGCATCTAACCCTGTAATTAATCTCAGTGTATTGCAACTGTTTGATTTAGCAAACGCCTTAGATGAATATTCAGCTGATGTCATGGCGTTACCAAATCTCCATGCAAAAAAATCAGTTTTAAACTTCCCTAAATGGGCACCGGTGGCTGCTGTAGTGGCAATAGCAGCAGGTTTAACTCCCTTGACATTGCAGTACGCTCGTAATCAACAAAAAATCCAGACAGCGGAAAAAAAACCTGCTACTGAAACAGAAGATAAAACAGCCTTATTAACAACTCCTTCAATTAATTTTTCTACTAGTCCAAATCCAGGACTCAGCCCTTCTGATAACTTACTACTGCCAGGAATCAGCTCTATTAACCCCCCGGGTTCTAATTCAGTTATACCTAAAACATCGGCACAACCATTACCTACTTCCACGTCGGCTGTCAAAGTACCAACAGCTCCTCAACTTGGTACTAACTTACCACCCCAAGGACAAGTTGCAACAAAACCACCAGGGAATAGCAGCAAAATTGACAGTAAACCTGGTGGTATAACTACAATTCCATCTACCCAATCATCGGTTGCTATTCAACCAAATACAACCAAAAATAAAGCAAAATTACCTGCTCAAAGTAACACACCTAATTTAAATACCAGTAGAAGCAAACCTTTAAGTGATATATTCGGCAGTAGTAACAGTAGTCAATTAAAGAAACCTGTAATTCCACCAAATACAATTCCGTCAGCACCAGGAATAAATTCTGTTGCGAAAAAACCTCCAGCTATCACAGGTAAAAATAATTCAAGTTCAGTAGTTGCGAGATTGCGTCAAAGTCGTAATCAACCACCGAAAAAAGTTGCTACTGGTACATTATTTGATACAGTTCAAATAGCAGAAGCACGTAATTATTTTAAAAAGCGTTGGCAGCCACCAAGTAGCTTGAAAACTGCCCTTGAATATAGCTTAATGGTTGCTGCTGATGGAAAAATTGAGCGCATTGAGCCCTTAAATAAAGCTGCCAGAGATTATGTAGATCGTTCGGGAATACCTTTGATTGGTGAAGCTTTTGTTTCTCCTAATAAAAATGGTAAATCAATCCGAATTAGAACTGTTCTTCGCCCTGATGGTAGTGTACAAACATTGCCAGAAGGTGAATAATTAATCAACATTTAATCAATAAGCTTGAGATACAAAAAATTGTCGTTCTTTAGATTTTATAGAGGGCGGCAATTTTACAGTTACCTCATTATTATTCCAGAAAAGTGATAAAAGAGGATTAAAGTCTTAAATCATTGACTGATAAGGCTTATAAACTTTACGTACTACTGACAATTGACAAATCGATTAGTGAATTTAATGTTACTTTTTTAACTATTTTCCTACTGTTCTAATAAAGTAACCAGCTCAGAAATCGCATAGAAATCAATCAATTCCTCTCCCAATACTTCCAATTTTTTGTAAAATTCGCTGGGCTGTTTGCAAAAATGTCACAGAATCCGCACGAATGGATTCTAAACTTAATTCTGCTTTCAGTACCTTAACTGTTGTCTATTCTTCTGCAAGTAACGAATTGACAAACTCTGTAGGGTATTTTTCCGCTAATACCTTGCAAACATGATCAAAACTCAGCAATTACACCCCGTTTCACACCACAATTATCATTACAATTTCAGACAATATGCCAATTTTCTAACTGGTCTGCATATTGCCGATAACGTTAATTTGTTGAAATTGAAGTCTTGACAAATTTTTGGGTTAACTGTCTCATTTTGAATCAGCGACTATTTTGAGTCCAGTTCCTAAACTGGTAATAATATTACACTCAGTCACAATTAAAATCAATAGGATTATTAGTAATACCATTTTGGATTTTAGATTTTAAATTTTAGACAATGAAGCAATGTCTGGATAAAATTTTCCAGCTTTCACTTGTTTACCAACGGATAGTTTATTTTCCAATTGGTATGAAGAATTCAAGAACAAAGGGTTTGGGGATTCAGGGGAAGGGATTTTTCATCATGTTTTCTGCCTTGTCCCCTCTGTCTTTCTTGATAAATTTAGTCTTTTAAATTACTCTTTTCAAGGGTTAGGATTATGCAACAATTAAATCCTCAAAAAGATAGTTTTGCTTGGATTGTACAAACATGGGCAGCTTTTATCTTTGCTATTTCCATAACTACTATCGGAATCATGAATTTACCCGTGGATAATTGGGTTAAAGGCTTTATGGGTATGGGTTTGGCTTTTTCTGTAGGTTCAACCTTTACCTTAGCTAAAACCACACGAGACTTGCACGAAACTAAAAAACTTAATGCTAGAATTGATGAGGCCAAGGTAGAAAAATTACTGGCACAACACGATTCTCTGCAATAAGAAAGTTGCTTATTCTCATAAAAAAAAGACTGAGTATACCCAGTCTTTTTTTGTATAAATAACTTAGTGAGCAATTATTGTGACTGGCGACGCTTCATTTTCTGCTTATTACGTCGTCTCTGGGAAGATGCAACAGCAGCCTCCACTGGGAAACCAGCCACAGGAACTACTTGATATTTACGTTCCTCTTCCAACTTTTTCAGCTCAGTGTAATCTACCCAATGGATACAGTCTACAGGACAAGTGTCTATCGCTTCTTGGATTACCTCTTCGGGATCCCTGTCTTGACTCACTACCCGCGATCGCCCATAATCAGGCTCAATGTAAAAAGTATTACGGGCAACATGGGCACAATGCTTACAACCAATACAGGTAATTTCATCAACATAAACACCTGTTTGGCGTAACATACCTCCTAATTCTGGTTCCAGCCCAGAGCGTTGGGGAGTATCCCGTAAATAGCCGCCTAATTCTGGCTCAAAACCGGAGCGATTATCTTCTGATTCCTGAGGCGACATAAAATCAGCCATCACTAACTCCAGCGTTGTACTACTAAGCGAATTGAACCATCTGCATTTTCTTGTTGCTCAGCAACTTGAAATCCAATTTTCTCAGTTTCTTTGAGAACAGTACGATAAGCATAACGCTGAGTAATTTTACGTAAGAAGCCTTCCACTGTCAAATCTTGCTGCCAATATTGCAAATCAGCAACTAGCTCGTACTCCTTACCATTCCATTTAAAGCCTAAGTCATAACCATTATCTTGCTCAATGGCTAGTTCTGCCGCATGGGTTTGACCCCGATAACCGCGCACCTCACTAGCTCCTGGTTTCCACTCTATACCTAGATCACTCAGTGCTGACTGCAAAGATTCTAGGTTACGGATTTGAGTTTTGATTTGACTAAAGTGTGACATGGTAGTTGTTAATAAATAAATCTCAAGTTAATTTGATCAAGTTACCAATCGCTGTAAGCAGCTTGGCTGTTGCCGTTAACGATGCCAGACTGTTCTTGTACCTGAGAGGCAAAATATTCAGAGGTAGGTTGCTGATTGACAACTACACCTAATTGCTCTTCTATAGCTGCTGTAACCTCAGCGCAAGAATTTCCGACTACGCCTGTCACTTTCTCTTGTACACGACCATCTGGATAGATAATAAATTCCAATGTTTCCATGCTTCTGGCAAACCACAATACAACGCTTGGACTAGACCTATGTGAAAAGTAAGCTAACTTTAATAGCCAAGGGAAAATTTTTTCAATAACATTGACAAGTACAAAATTGCTATTTGTTAACCAATGTTCCACTAATCAAAATATATATCTCAGAATGTTTACAAAAATTATTATTTTTGGAAGTGAATACATCTACCATATGTAAGTTTCCCTTAACCTGATTAATTAGTCAAGCTGAAAAAATTATGTTCCCAAAAGCTACAAAAATCCTGATAAATGGGCATCAGGGATAGTATATGCCAGGAAATTAAGTTACAAAAATATGCAAATTATTGAAAATATTTATCATTATGCTTGATAAAACTTGAACTCAGTTATGTGCTGATTTGAAAATCGGGAGTGGAGAATCGGGAATCTGGAAGAGGTATTTTCATCATTGGTGGTGAAAAATTTTTTATCGGGACTACCTTGAGAACCAATAATTCCTTGGTGTTACAAGCCTCCGGATTTATTAGATGGGATCAATCCAAAATCGTCATGGTTTGCCCCTCTACAATAGAAATTGGTGTATGCCTCTGGTGAGATAGGATAATGATAGTCACAGAAAAACTCGAGCGACTCAAAGCATTGTTTGCCGAAATGCAACAGGCTTTAATTGCTTATTCTGGTGGTGTTGATAGTACTTTGGTAGCCAAGATAGCCTATGATGTATTAGGCGATCGCGCTTTAGCGGTAACTGCTGTTTCTCCATCCCTATTACCAGAAGAATTGTCAGATGCAAAAAATCAAGCAGCAATCATTGGGATTCGTCATCAAGTAGTGGAAACCCAAGAAATGGAGAATCCCAACTACACATCTAACCCCGTTAATCGCTGCTATTTTTGTAAAAGTGAACTCCATGACACTCTCAAACCCCTAGGAATAAGTCTGGGTTATCCCTACGTAATAGATGGGGTAAACGCCGATGATTTACATGATTATCGTCCAGGAATTCAAGCAGCAAAAGAAAGGGGTGCGCGTTCTCCGTTAGCAGAAGTGGGGGTTACCAAAGCCGAAGTTCGTCAACTATCACAAACACTAGGTTTACCTTGGTGGGATAAACCAGCACAGCCTTGTCTTAGTTCTCGTTTTCCTTATGGAGAGGAAATCACTGTTAATAAATTACAACGTGTCGGTAGAGCGGAAATTTATCTGCGTAAATTAGGTTGGCAAAATTTACGGGTGCGTTCTGAGGGAGATACAGCACGCATAGAATTACCACCGGAAAAAATCACAGATTTTGTTTTAACCACCGATTTACCAACAGTAGTTAAAGTGTTCCAAGAATTTGGATTTATTTATGTGACATTAGATTTAGAAGGTTATCGCAGTGGTAAATTAAATCAGGTTTTGACTAATGCAGCTGTTAGCAACCCCTCCTGAAGACTTTTTATACTAATATTTATACTTAATTTCTTGGCTCAATATTTGGGTTGATTAAATCAATCTGTTGAATATAATCAGCGTTTTACAACTTTTAGCTAAAACGCTAATTTCTCTATAATCATAGAGATCAGGGCTATTTTTTGTATATGTATAGCACTACCAAAGCATGTTAGGACATTTTTGAATGCTGAAACTTATGAACAGTGAACTTATTACTTATTACTTGCGCGTAGCGCTATATCTCTGATTGTTAGCCAAGAGGTTAAGTGGACTGACAAATATTTATTAGTAATTACAATGACCAAAAAATAGACTGGATACAAGCCCCCCGTAGTCGCTCATGGGGGAAACCAACGCCAGTCGTCTACAACGCTGGCTCTTCAAGACTGCACTGCTCTACAGATTTATCTGTGGAGAGTCAAAAATTTTTTCTGAGTTTCAAGCCCCTCGATTTATCGATGAGGTAACTGATAAATGAGAACTGATAACTGAAATGACATATCTGACATCAACTAGTGAAATTAACAGCTTAGTGAATGAATATGCCAAAGCTGATATTCTGTGGATTGATACGGAAGTGGCTGACTATAATACCCGTTATCCCAGATTATCACTAATTCAAATATTAGACGACCCTAAGGATATGAGCGGTAAAAATATATATCTTCTAGATGTATTAGATCAGCCATCTGTAATTGATAATTTTATTGACAAAATCATGTTAAATCCTGAAATAAAAAAAGTATTTCATAATGCCAGTTATGATATTAAACTATTGGGAAAAAGTCAGGCAGAAAATATTACTTGCACTATGGAAATGGCAAAAAAAATACCTTATTATTTACTACCATTACCTAATTATAAATTAAAAACATTGGCAACAGCATTATGTAAATTCCAAGATATAGATAAACAACCACAAACAAGTGATTGGGGTCAAAGACCCCTAAGTGAAGAACAAATCGAGTATGCTTATTTAGATTGTATCTATCTTGCCCAAGTATATCTGGGCTTGTTAGACTTAGAAAGTCAAATTTCACCAGCTCCAGCTATGGAAGATTTAGCTGCACTGGAAGAAAGATGTATACATCTGGAACATGAGTGTAAGCTTTTAAATTCAGAATTAGAGCATTTACAAACACGAATGAAACAAGTAATGCAGTTTCATCAACTGTCAGAAACATCACATTTTAAATTAACTAGTTATGACCGTACTACTGTTAAAGTGGATTTTGTTGAATTGGCAAAATTAGTTAACAATCAAAATATGAATTTGGATTTCCCCATCACTCTTACACAGAAATTACGAAAAAATTTAGGTAAAAATATAGATTCTATAACCACAGAGAAATCAATTAATACTGCTTGGAGACTGACCATTAAAAATCAGGATAACAATTCTGAGTGAGTAATTAAATGTCCGTGATGAAATTAATGTTACCAGCAGAAAATGTAGTTTTTTTAACTTCACTTATGATTTTTTATCTTGAGACACTATAGATTGTTTATTTCATTGCTATGAGTATGATTAATGGCGAACTATTTTTGACTAATTTGAAAAAATAACATTTTTTTTGAAAACGACTGTGATTCCAATTTTCAAAATGATTGGGACAGATGGAAATTTAAAAGATCTATGTAGTAAATTTTTCACAATCCAAAATCTAAAATGGTATGAACTAATATAATCGAGTTACTATTTGGAAAATAGTATTATAAATTCTGACATTATAATGATGATTATATATAATTGTGAGTAATCAAGATAGTAATATAAAAGGGTAGTTCGTGATACTTTTTGAACGAACAAATATTTGAGTGTTATTGCTCTTGATAATTTAGCAAAAACTAGTAATTGAATATCACAAAGTATATTTATTTTATCTAAATTATGAGACTACAGTTAATAGATAAAAAGTCGACTAGTGTAGGCAAAGCGTTAATTTTTATGGCGCTAACTACATTTTTTTTGACTACAACTGTTGCTTGTAGTCAGAATAAGGATGTCTTAATCACAGAAATTGGAGTTAATCCTCCTAGACGTCCACCATCTCAACCATCAAAAGCTGGAGATTTTTATATACAAGGTCAATATAAGCATTTAAGGGGAGATGCACAAGGAGCAATAGCTGACTACACCAAAGCAATTAACCTAAATCCTAACTTTGGTGCTGCTTATAACAGTCGAGGTTTAGTGTATTTTGATACTGGTGATCGAGAAAAAGCGATCGCTGACTATAATCAAGCTATTGGTATTAATGCTAATGATGCTGAGGCTTATAATAATCGTGGTAATGCTCGTGCAGCTCAAGGGGATCGTAACGGAGCTATCCAGGATTATAACGAAGCTATTCGTATCAATCCTAGATATGCTCAAGCTTACAATAATCGCGGTAATGCCCGTGCATCTGGAGGAGATCGCAAAGGAGCCATCCTGGATTACAATCAAGCCATTGCTCTAAATCCTAGGTATGCTGTTGCCTATAATAATCGTGGTAATGCCCACTATGGTCAGGGGGATTATCAAAATGCGATCTCTGATTATAATCAAGCTATTCGTATTAATCCTAACTTTGCTGCTGCGTATAATAACAGGGGCAATTCCTACGCGGCTCAAGGTAATAAACAAAAAGCGATCGCAGATTTACAAAGAGCAGCCAGTTTTTTTCAACAACAAAATAACCAAGCTTTGTATCAAAAAGTAATGGACAATATTAAAGAGTTGGGACAATAAATAATTGGTTAAATACTCAGGGTTTAGCTAGTAATTTTTGCTTGCTCAATAGACTTTATTTAACTAATAGCAAAAGTATGCGATCGCATTCCACACCTAGCTGTCAAAAACTTGATAGAATACGCCAGTATCCCATAATCACACGAATTCTATTGCAAGTAGACCCAATAACGGCTGTAATTTCTCCCTCAATCACCTCCTGACTCTGATTTGTACAAAAAGCGTTGGCAAATATCTTCATAGAAGTGAGAATTATTCCAGTAACCTTGATGTGCTGGATTTCCCCATTTAGCTTTATATTCCATTAAAACATTATCTATATTTTGGTAGTAGTCTAAGTGACCACTAATTGGGTCATTTTGATGGTAATAGTTAACCCAATGTAAATGTTCAAAATGACTTTGTATAGGATTTTTGCGGAAATATCTGGTGCTAGATAATTCTTCGGGTCGGACTCGGAAAGATGTTAGGTGTTCTAAAATAGCAGAACGAATATACTGTTCTTTTTTTCTCGCTTCTCGGAAGAAAAAGGCAATTTTGTCTAAAGGTGAACCAAATGTTATTAAACCAGTAATCTTATTGATCGCTAAATGTTCGTTTTGCTCCGATGATAAATTAAGTTCTAAATTCAACTGGTTGAGTGTATCATATGCAATACAGCTACCTAATGAATGTCCTACTAATATTACTCGATCATAATCAGCTTGCTGATCTTGGATAATAGATTTGAGTAATGTCAAAGATTCTGTTAATATTTGTTGACGAATTGCGTAATGTGTAGATTTAGTATGTGTTGTTGCATAGATAGCCAGATCACCCACATAATTAACCAAAGCAGGAGTTACTATTTGTTTACTCTGCTTCCATGCCGATTGTAGAAAGTTACCTGAGAGAAAGGGACTAGATAAGAATAAAAATAACCAGAGTACTAAGCGTAACAGTGGGTATATAAAATTAAATAAACGCAGAAATATAACTAGTGTTCGTAAACGGTATTTAAATATTTTTTTTGATGTTTGTTGTTGTAAAAGATCTGCTAATAAATCTTTGTTGTGAGGTTGATTATAAAATTTAATTGTTCCTTTTAGTGTTTCCTCTAACCATTGGATAACTTTAGATAAAGTAATTTTATTTTCTGTTTGATATGCCCAATAATATTCATGGATGTCGATTATCCAGTCTTCTTCAGAATCGGGTGAACTTAGTTGAATAAAGCTATCTACCTGAGAAAAATCGTATATTCTACGCTGAGTAATCATATGCTCTAATTGGACATTTATATTTTTTTGCTGAAAATATTTAATCCAGTTACGCCCAAAATAATCCAGGGTTTCCAAGAGTTTTTGCTCACCAATCCCATGAATAATTATGAATGCAGTCCGACCTTGAGGTGTTTTATGAAGAATAGGCTCATCATTCATTTGATCAAAATTTATAGTAATGATTTATAAAATATACATTTAAATACCAACATTAGCAGCATAATTTTCATCTTTTTATCATTTAAATTGGGAAATCAAGGTACATTCAAAAGCTAAAGCAAAAATGTTTAAGTCCTCTCAATTCAATAAAGTCATTCTACAACTTCCTGAGGCTTATTCCTAACATCTTTATTTTCTCAGTGATTTACCCAATATTTGGGTTCATTCCAGAGAGTCAAGCAGAAGTCAAGTACACCATGAATAAATAAATGACATTTTTAATCTCTTTTTAGTATAATTTTTATGCTTGTATCACTGATTAAAGATATAGCAATATACGTCAAAAAGATTACGTCGGCAAAAACATCAGAACAATAGCTAATGACTAAAAAATGGTTTAGTTTTGGTATCGTAACTATATTTATTCTGTCACTATTTCTGAGATTGTGGGGATTAGATCGATTTAATACCCTAGTTTTTGATGAAGTATACTATGCTAAATTTAGTAATAATTATCTTACCAATATTCCTTTCTTTGATGGTCATCCACCGTTAGCTAAGTATATTATTGCTATTGGTATTTGGTTGGGTACTCATTTACCTTTTTTTCCAGTAAATGCAGTTAATGGGTTATCTGGTTCCTTACTATCACCATGGCATTACCGTTGGTTAAATGCATTTACAGGGGCATTTATTCCCTTAATTATTGCTGCGATCGCTTATCAATTGATAAATCGTCGTAGCTTTTCTTTCCTAGCAGGTTTATTCGCTGCTTGTGATGGTATATTTTTAGTCGAATCTCGCTATGCATTAATTAATCAATATATTATAATTTTTGGTTTATTAGCACAGCTATTATTATTATTAGCATTAGGGAATGCAGGCATAACCAGAAAATTATTACTCTGTTTTTCTGGAATTAGTTTTGGGGCAGCAGTATCTTGTAAATGGAATGGTTTATCATTTTTATTAGGTATTTATTTAATATGGCTATTTGCTTGGGGATGGCAGTGTGTAATTAATAATCAAGAAAAAATAAATGCAACTTCCGATTCTCCTAGAGATAGTTATATAGTCGAATTAAATCGGTATAAATATTCATTTATCTTATCTAAATTAACCCAACTAAATATTTTCCAGATGATATTTTACTTAGGCATTATTCCATTAATTACCTATAGTATTATTTGGATTCCTCACTTAAAATTAGATGTAAGATATAATTTTATAGAAGTACACCAGCAAATTTTACAATTTCATAAAAGTTTAGGTGGTAATACTACTGATATCCACCCTTACTGTGCTGCTTGGTATACTTGGCCATTGATGATGCGTCCCATTGCATATTACTATCAAACAGCATCCAGCTTTCAAGATCCATTACCTGTATTGGGACCACAATTACCTTCTGGAAAGGGTCAGGTAATTTATGATGTCCATGCTATGGGTAATCCTTTTTTATGGTGGTTTGGTCTAGCTGCTCTCTTATTTTTATTAATCCTATTTACCCGACAATTTGCTATTCCTATAATTAGGAATAAGAATACACCCATAGCTACCTCTTTAACAATAGATATTTGGATCAGTCTATTTTTGTTATGTAACTATGGAGCTAATTTACTACCTTGGATAGTAGTACATCGCTGCATTTTCATTTACCATTATATGACATCCCTGGTGTTTGCATTTTTAGCGATCACTTGGTTAGTAGACAAATGTTTAGCTAGTTATCAATTAGTACTTCGCGCTAGTGGTGTAACCATTATCTTCATAATTTTAATCGCTTTTATTTTTTGGATGCCCATTTATTTAGGTTTACCTCTTTCTCCAACAGCTTATCAAATGCGGATGTGGTTTAGTTCTTGGATTTGAGCAAAGAGTAATTTCAGGTATTCAGTCAAGGAAAATTTAGAATTTAGAGTGAAGAATTGAGAATTATCACTAATTCATGACAAAATATTAAATTAATTTAAGGCATATATTGATTATGCAGAATTAACTATATTTATGTGTTAACAAAATTGAACAATAATAAATCCAACCTTGCCAAAACTTGGGACTCTCGAACTTGTAATTTTTACAAATCAAATTGAGATTGTCATAACAAATCAATTTAATCAGTATGCAGTGGTTACTCTCATCCGTCCCAGAAGCTACAAATCGCTGATAACAGAAAAAATGCTAATAATTACCTAATTATCCGCAAATTATTTGATAAAAATTCACATAAATACATATAAACAAATTAAATATTAACTTATTTTTCACAGTTATTTATCGATATTTCCCATTACAACTTGTTAGACTGAGGACGCAAGAAGTGATGGTATTTTTGTGTGACAGCTAATCAGAAGCTACAGGACGCGATTTTAACCCGTCGTGCAGCATCTTTTTAAAATCCCCTCGCCTTCAGGTAGGGGAGCAGTCAACTATAACTTTAAATATGTTAGGTACTAGAAAATTGTTGAGGATTGCTATGTCGCTGTGCTTGATATTCAACAATAGGAACAGCTGACTCCTAGCGATCCGAGAAAAATTTAGGAGGATCGTAATGAAAATGAACTCAGAATTACGCATGAGCGATCATTTGGCTAGCCTAAGGGAAACACCAATTCATATTTCCGGTCAAATTCAACCTCATGGTATTATTCTAGTCTTAGAAGAACCAGAACTAAAGATATTACAAGTAAGTAGTAATATTAGCTCTCTATTTGGAATTTATCCAGCAGATTTGTTAATGACAAATCTGGAAGAATTACTAGACCCATTCCAAATTAGCCAAATTAAAGCTGGATTATTAGAAGAAAATCTGGATTTTATCAATCCTACAAAAATTTGGGCAAGAACAAAAGGAGATGATTACGTAGTCTTTGATGGAATATTTCATCGGAATGGGGA
The DNA here is from genome assembly GCF_900185595.1 of Calothrix rhizosoleniae SC01. Taxonomy (GTDB): domain Bacteria; phylum Cyanobacteriota; class Cyanobacteriia; order Cyanobacteriales; family Nostocaceae; genus Calothrix_A; species Calothrix_A rhizosoleniae. The sequence goes on along the minus strand of NZ_FYBH01000270.1, from coordinate 6,829 downwards.
AGGATTTTTAATTTTAGAACTAGAACCAGCTATTGCCCAAGAGAATATTCCATTTTTAAGTTTCTATCATTTGGCGAGAGCATCAATCAATCATATAGAAACCACTGCCAATTTGAGAGATTACTGTCAAATTATTGTTCGGGAAGTGAGAAAAGTAACCGGATTTGACCGGGTAATGCTGTATAAATTTCATGAAGATGGTCATGGTTCGGTAATTGCAGAAGATAAGCTAGAAAATTTAGAACCCTACCTTGGTCTGCATTATCCAGAATCAGATATTCCCAAGCCTGCTAGACAATTATTTGTTGAGAACTTGATCAGATTAATCCCTGATACTAATGCAGAACCAATCGAAATTATCCCTCTGAAAAATCCTCTGAATCAAAAATCTTTAGATTTAACGAAATCAATTCTTAGGAGTGCTTATAGCTGCCATATTGAATATTTACATAATATGGGTGTAGGTGCATCCTTAACAATTTCCTTGATTAAAGAAGGAAAGTTATGGGGACTGATTGCTTGTCATCACCAAACCCCTAAATATGTTTCCTACGAATTGCGAAAAGCTTGTGAATTCTTGGGAAGAGTCATATTTACAGAAATTTCTGACAAGGAAGAAACAGAAGATTATGGTTATCAGATGCAGTTAAAGGATATTCAATCGAGATTGGTTGAATATATGTCTCAGTCAGACAGTTTTATTGATGGCTTAGTTAAAGAAAAGCCCAATATTTTAGATTTAACTAGCGCCCAAGGAGCAGCTATATTTTTTGGTGGACAATATACATTAATTGGTCAAACCCCTGAGGAAGAAGACTTAAATTTTTTGGTACAATGGCTGCAAAAAAATGTCAACGAAGAAATTTTTTATACAGATTCTCTACCACAATTTTATCCAGATGCGGAAAGATATAAAAATGTTTCCAGTGGTTTATTAGCTATCCCCATTTCCAAGCGCAATTATGTCTTGTGGTTTAGACCAGAAGTCATTCAAACAGTTAATTGGGGGGGAGATCCAAACAATGCATTTGAGGTAAATAAATCACAGGGTAATTTACGTTTGTGTCCTCGTAAATCCTTTGAATTGTGGAAACAAACTGTTAGTTGTACCTCTTTAAAATGGCAACATGTAGAAATTAAAGCAGCACTAGAATTACGCAAAGCAATTGTGAATATTGTATTGCGACAAGCTGATGAATTAGCACAGTTAGCCCATGATTTAGAACGTTCTAATGCAGAATTGAAAAAGTTTGCTTACGTCGCTTCCCATGATTTGCAAGAACCACTAAACCAGGTGGCGAATTATGTACAATTATTGGAGATGCGCTATCAGAACGAACTTGATGAAGATGCCACTGAATTTATCAATTATGCTGTTGATGGAGTCAGCTTGATGCAGACTCTAATTGATGATGTGCTAGCCTATTCAAAAGTGGATATGCAAGCGATCGCATTCCAAGCTATAGAGGTAAAAGGTGCCTTAGATAGAGCCTTAAGTAACCTGCGCCAACGTATTCGTGAAAGTGAAGCAACTATCACCCATGATCAGCTACCAGTTGTCATGGCTGATGATACCCAATTAATGCAACTATTCCAAAATCTCATTGGTAATGCAATTAAATTCCGCAGTCACGAACCACCAAAAATTCATGTTGCTGCTTCTAGATTAGAAGATGAGTGGCTATTTTCCATTACAGATAATGGTATTGGTATCGATCCCCAATTTAGCGATCGCATTTTTGTTATTTTTCAACGCCTACATACCCGCGATGAATATCACGGTACTGGTATGGGTTTAGCCATTTGCAAAAAGATTGTTGAATGCCATAGAGGACGCATTTGGGTAGAATCGCAATTAGGTAAAGGCGCAACCTTTTACTTTACCATTCCCATTGGAGGACGCGAACGTGAACGCAGAAACGGACGCAATGTCCAAAACAATCTTTTTGGTAGAAGATAATAAGGCTGACATTCGTTTGATTAAAGAAGCTTTAAAACATAGTTCCATCCCACACCAGGTAGTCACTGTCAGGGATGGGATGGATGCTATGGCTTATTTACACCAAGAAGGTGAGTATGAAAATGCAATTAGACCAGATTTGATTCTTCTAGATTTAAACTTACCGAAGAAAGATGGTCGAGAGGTACTGGCTGAAATTAAAGCCGATCCCAAATTGAAGCGCATTCCTGTAGTAGTATTAACAACTTCCCACAATGAAGATGATATTTTTCACAGTTATGACTTACGGGTGAACTGCTACATCACTAAATCCCGTAACTTAAGTCAGTTATTTCAAATAGTCAAAGGGATTGAGGAATTTTGGCTATCTACGGTCACTTTACCATCCAAGTAAAGTAAAAAGAGAAAAAGCGCAAAAATAGAGGGAACAGGGACAATAAATCATCCTTGTCATCCCTTAACCCATCACTTTACCATCCAAGTAAAGTAAAAAGGAAGAAAAAGCATAAAAATAGAGGGGACAGGGAAAATAAACCATCCGTGTCATCCCTGAATCCATATTAATCCGTGATCAGAGGATATATGGCTGCGAATCCGGTAAAAATCTTGTTAATTGAGGATAATTTAGCAGAAGCTAGATTATTACAAGAATTTCTGAAGCAAGCCAAGTCTCATGAGTTTATTGTAGTTCATGCCCAACGCTTGGCAGCAGGTTTACAAAAATTGAGAACAGATCATTATGATGTCATTTTGTTGGACCTTACCTTACCAGATAGTCAAGGATTAGTATCCCTCCCACCTTTGATGAGCCAAGTTCCTAGTACTCCTATTGTGGTACTCACTAATTTGAATGATGATGAACTGGCTCTAGAAGCAGTGCGAGAGGGAGCACAAGATTATTTGGTGAAGCGACAAGTCAATGTCGCCATCTTAATCCGCTCCATTCGTTATGCGATTGAGCGTAAACAAGCTTTAGAAGCATTACGTCATGTCAATCAAACCCTCGAAAATCGGGTTGAGGAAAAAACAGCAGAACTAGTCAAAGCCAAAGAAATCAATCAGTTTAAATCTGAGTTTGTATCAATGCTTTCCCATGATATCCGTAATCCCCTAAATACTATTTTACTAGCTGCTGGATTATTACAAAATAGCGATCGCAAATTAACCCAAGAAAAAAAGCAAAACCATTTCCAGCTAATTCGTTCCGCCATTAAAAACATGGCTCACTTGTTGGATGAAGTCTCATTAATTGGTAAAGCTGATGCTGGTAAACTTGAGTGTGAATTGATTTGTCTAGATTTAACTGCATTCTGTAGTGAAATAGCCTCAAATGCCAAACTGCAAGCAGCTGAGGTGAAGGTGAATGTGGTTTTTTCTAGTCATGATGAAGATTTAGGAGGAATATTATGTGATGAAAGTTTGCTACGACATATTTTAGAAAATTTACTGGGTAATGCCATTAAGTATTCACCTCCAGGTGGAAAAGTCAGTTTTGAAATCAGCAAACAAGATCAAAAAATTATTTTTCAGATTCAAGATTGGGGAATCGGAATTCCAGAAGCAGAACAAAAAAAGTTATTTCAGCCATTCTATAGAGCAAGTAATATAGATAATATTCCCGGCACAGGTATGGGTTTAGCTATTGTCAAGAAATGTGTAGATGCACATAATGGAGAAATTTCAGTTAATAGTAAAGTTGGTTTAGGTACTACTGTGACAGTTCAGTTGCCATTGATAGATTATTGACAACTCTATAAAAAAAGATAACCTCAAATAAGTAATAAATAATAAATAATAAGTAATAAGTTTACTGCTCATAGGTTTGGTACTTAAACAATTTCCTAACGATTCGACTTAGCTCACCTTTAGCTCTGATCTAAGTCGAGGTACTAACCTAATTTTGTAGTGTGATAACTATAAATTTACTAATAGTTTAATTGCTGGTTAATAACAGCTTTATAGAATATATAAACTTGCAAAATTGATCTCAAATAGTAAACTAATGATAGCAATCAGGCTTAATTTGAATGATCTCAGTATAATTGCTGGTTAATTTGTGATTGTATTAGTAGCTAGTCAAGAAAGTTATGTTAAATTTGTAACTACATAGATTTTCAAAATTGATTAACCTACTTACTTGACACAAATGAGATGAGTAGTAAAATCTACTCAAGTAGTTGGATATATTAGGGTTAAAACATACTTGTTTGTGCTTATTTTTACAACTAGCCATACTAGTATTTAGTATCTATCGGATAGTTGATTTCCGAGTTAGTATTATGACTTAGTGATGTCTACATCTGGGCATCAATGTTGAATTTCTGAGATTTTATGGACAAAAGTCCACAAGGAGTTAGTAGTACGTTCCTCCTCTAAAACTGGCGAGCTTGTCTCCCAGTGAGGGGGAGATAATAGGAGGTTTTATGCTCGCACAGGATATTTGCAATTCAGTTCTTGACATTGCCGACTTAAACCAACTGAAGTGTAATTTAAACCATTTACAACCTTTTGATGTGGGGGAGTTCATTACCCACTTACCAAAAAAAAAGCGGGCAATAGCCTTTCGTCTGCTAAATAAAAATCAAGCAATTGATGTATTTGAATATCTACCTCCCCAGGTACAAGAAGAATTAATAAATTCCTTACATGATGTGCAAGTGGCACAAATTGTGGAGGAAATGAGTCCTGATGAACGAGCAGTACTGTTTGACGAGCTACCGGCAAAGGTAGTAAAAAGGCTATTACAGGAACTCAGTCCCGAACAAAGGCAAGCTACAGCGACAATATTGGGGTATCCAGAAGGCACAGCTGGACGGTTGATGACAACAGAATATGTGCGATTGAAAGAAGGTTTAACAGTAGGAGAAGCCTTAAGCAAAATCCGTTATCAGGATGAAGACAAGGAGACAATTTACTACGCATATGTGACTGATAACAACCGTAAATTAGTCAGCGTAGTTTCCCTGCGACAATTACTATTTACCTTCCCCGACGTATTGTTGCGGAATATCGCCAGCAGTCGGGTAATCAAAGTCAAAACGGAAACATCCCAAGAAGAAGCGGCTCAAGTCATGAAACGCTATGACTTGATTGCCTTGCCAGTAGCGGATCGAGAAGACAGATTAGTTGGTATTATTACCATTGACGATGTAGTGGATATCTTAGAGGAAGAAGCCACTGAAGATATTCAAAAACTAGCAGGTATTAGTGGTGATGAAGCAGCTTTAGCATCTCCCCAAGTCACCATTCGTAAACGACTACCTTGGTTATTGGGTAACATTTTGTTGTACATTACTGCTGCTAGTGCGATCGCACCTTTTCAGAAAGTGATCGCGGTGGTGCCAGTTTTAGCAATTATTATGCCAATTTTAGCTAACAGTAGTGGCAACGTAGCTTTTCAAGTTCTTTCTGTGACTGTACGGGGACTAGGGGTAGGAGAAGTCACACCGAAAGACACCATGAAACTATTACGGAAGGAGCTGACAGCCGGGTTAGGTACAGCAATCGGGTTAGGACTATCTCTCACCGCCCTATCAATGATGTGGTCTCCTCCTGATGAACGTTGGATATCTTTCGTTGCTGGTTTTGTTATGCTGATCAACGTATTGATTGCTGTTACCTTGGGAACTTTATTACCTATGGGTTTGAAGAAATTAAAGCTCGATCCAGCTTTGATTAGTGGCCCTTTAATGACCACAACCTTAGATGCAATCGGGTTTATGACTTTTTTGTCTATGATTTCTATGGCTTTGCAAATATTGAGGTAATTGTTGTAATAAGTAGGTCTTGAGCAGGGGTTAACAGAGGTTAAGTTTTAGGGGTTAGGGGTTAGGTGGAGCGGGATTGGGGAACCCCATAATTAAAATTAGAGGTTTCTAAGGGCGGATTCAGTATGCAGATCGCACTACGTGTCGTGGATTTATCTATCGGGAAAACTACGAAAAAAAGGTTGCAAGGCAATAAAAGTAAGATTAATTGAGTATACAATCGAAAATCCTGAAAAAACAGAATAATATGCGTATTTTCTCTGTTTCAGTAAGTAATATTAAAAATTAAAATATACATTGAGAATAATTTTTCTGTAGGGTTGTACAAAAATCAGCGTTATTCAAAAATCATCTATGGTGTCATGGCAGGTTTTTCAAGTAATAAACCTGATATTAATCCAAATGTTTAGTGAAGATAACATTAACATAATCATTAAATATTTAATACCTAATACTAAATCAAAAATATTATGTACGATCTGACTAGATTTACTCTTAGGGATATGTCAGAATGTGGTTTAGCTTTACGTCAAATTGCACAAAATGCTGATTGCATGGAAGATGCAAGCAATTTAATTGTTAAATATTTATACTCAAATTTAATTGATCAAAAAACTGGAGAAAAAAATAGTCTCCTTGTACGTTTTTTTAAAACCCATGCTTACGGAAAACTAACACCTGAATTACAAGAGTATGTGCGCGGGATATTAGATACAAGTACGGTTGCAGACAATTTAAAATGTTTAACTTTACTTGGTTCTGTGGGCGAACTCCTAGAATGGAACTCTCGTCATAAATCTGTAGGACACAAGGCAATACCACTTGCAACTGAAGATGTTATACATCGAATACCGATGATTTCTCAATTAATAAAGCAACTTGGATTAAATCCGGGAATATTATTACAATCTGACCCTAATTTATTAATTGATACTGAGCAGAGATTATATAACGTATTTTACGTTCCTAATGCTTTGGGTAGTCCTTATATTCCTTCTCAAGAATCATTTGTAATTCCCTTTGGAGTTAAGTCTGTAGTAGGGTTCGGAGGATTGTTGCCTTCAGGTGATATGTTTGTAATTCTGATGTTCTTGAGAGTGGT
>NZ_FYBH01000221.1 GCF_900185595.1 Calothrix rhizosoleniae SC01 | reverse complement strand
AAGTCCGGTTAATTCCAGGGTGTTGTAAGCTTTTGTGCGCCCGCCTGTAATTTCCCCTAGTAGGAAGAAATTCTCTTTATTAATGGTTTGGGTAAATTCACGGATCACTGAGACAAAGTAGCGAGTTGCCCCAATATCCATATGTTTAACTGTGTCGATACGGAAACCATCGATATCTGCATCAGCAATCCAATATTTATAGCACTTACACAAATGGCGGAGGGCATCAGAAACTTGATAGTTATCCGGGTTCCCATACCCGTGATGAATATCTTTTAGGTCAAAGAAATCTCCTTCGCGGAATTCGGGATCACGATCCCAATTTTGAATGTGTCCTTTACGGTTAAAGGTATCAGGAGCTTGCAATTCTGCTGGCCACACAGCTCCATCAATATCAGTCAGATTTTGGGGATTGGCTTGGACAAAGGGAATGGTAGGATTGCCCTGCTTATCATTAAAGCCTTCAACTGGGTATGTGCTGCCAGTCCAATGAGGATTGCGATCGCTTGCATAATCAAAGACATCACCCGTATGATTAAAAATAACGTCCAGGATGACGTAAATACCATTTTCATGAGCGACTTGCACCAATTCTTTTAAATCTTCACGAGTTCCAAACCGAGGTTCAACCTCCAGAAAGTTTTGGATCCCATAGCCATGATAAGTCTCCTGGAACCGCACCTGTTTGAAAATTGGGCTAATCCAGAGCGCCCTTACTCCTAAGCGATGGAGATAGCCAATTTTACTTGTCAATCCCTTGAGAGTTCCACCGACAAATTTAGTTCCAGCTTTTCTCCAACGTTGCTCATCTGCTTCTGTTTTCAGGACATTTCCCTCATCTTCTTTAGTGTACAGGGGGGTTGTTCCACCCAGCACCAGATTGCCTTGATTATTTTTGTATCCGTTCTCTTGACCATCAGAGAATCGATCCAGCATTAAGAAGTAGAATACCTGGTCTTCCCAGGCAGTAGGAGAGGGAAAATATTGACGGGAAGCCACTAGGGATTCTAAGTCAATTTGGGCTAATGTTTTTTCAGTCACAGGCTTACTCCTCTATGAGAGCTATTAGAATTGGTTAGTTAGGAAAATTACAGTAGGATAACAAGAAATTTCAAAAAACTCTACTCTTCTGAAGACAAATTTTTACTTCTGGTTCTGGACTACGAGTTCATCAACCAGTAATATAATGTCTGGTTAAATACTTATCATTAGGACTGCAAGGGAGGAGAGGGAAAAAAGTTTGGGCAATTTTTGCATGGATGGCAATATCATAATTAATCAGACGGAAATGATATAAGCTGCATTATAATAAAGAAAATTTTCAATACCAACTGAAGTTAATGACTAAATAAATATTGTCACACCTGTATTCTATTTCTCAGTATTTATTCGCAGAAATTTGGAATCTAAAATTACATATATCTTGAAATTTTGAAAAAATTTGTAACGTGAATCCGACGAAGCGGTAAGTAATTCAGCCCAAGTATTTATCGGGACTTTATAGTTTATCTAGTTACATTTATTACCGTAAATTTACTAGATAATTGCGCCCTTACAAACAGTCGTTCCAGAGAATTTAGGGTTTTTGGTACTCGCAAGTGCTACTCCTAATTAAATGCACCATTCCCTTACAGTTTCACAGGGTTATGCTTTTTACAATTAGGTATTGGTTAGACAAGGGGGGAAACGAACCAAATATTGTACGTTTACCCAAAATAAGAAAATAAGGCGTTGCTGAATAAAGTATTGAATTTGTCTCACGCAAAGGCGCAGAGGTGCAGGTAACGAGAGTTTGAGAGACCTGATTTTTCAATTGTATATTCCAATTCAGCAATGCCCAAAATAGAAACTTAGCCAAATACTCGATGTTGCAGACTCGGCATTTGCCGACGCACCTGTTCTAAACGGGTGGGATCGATTTCTGCGATGGCTATTCCCGGTTGATCCCCTGCGTCAGCCAGAATCACCCCCCAAGGGTCGACAATCATAGCATGTCCGTGGGTTTGGCGACGAGCATAGTGGGTTCCGGTTTGTGCTGGTGCAATTATATAACAAGTATTTTCAATGGCTCTGGCTTGTAATAATATTTGCCAATGGTCTTTACCTGTAAAAGCAGTAAATGCTGCGGGGACAAAGATTATATCTAGTCCTTGGTGTGACATTTGTCGGTACAATTCTGGAAAACGCACATCGTAACACACAGAAATACCAATCTTTCCCAAGTCAGTAAAATCACAAACCTGAGGTATTTCCTTCCCTGCTACCACAGTTGTAGATTCCTGATAAGTATTTCCATCGGGAACATTAACATCAAATAAATGCACTTTATGATAGCGCCTTAGTTCTTGACCATTAGAATCAATCAGTAATGCCGTGTTATGTACTTTGTTTGCTTGTTCTACAGGTACGGGAAAACCACCACCAAGAATGGTAATTTGATAACGTTGCGCCATTTTTTTGAGAAAGAATTCGCTCTCATCGGCGATGGTTTTAGCTTGAGCGAGTTTATCTTCTTCTTCCCCTATAAATGGAAAATTTTCTGGTAAGCCAACTAATTCAGCTCCTTGGCGCACGGCTAAATCAATTAATTCCTCTGCTTGAGCCAAATTTGTTTGGAGATTAGGCACACTTGTCATTTGAATAGCAGCAGCGAGATAAGACTTCATAAATTCAGTCACAAATGGGTATTAGGGAAGTCAGTGATAAAAATATATCTTTTAGACTACAATGCCGATTAATGTTTGATTATGTTTTCATTGTATGCGGCAATGCAGATGGATTTAGATATATCATACAGAAGGTTCTAATTTCACTATATTTTGAAGCGTAAAGATGATTTTAGCAGAAGAAGCAAGAACATCCCCATTTCCTAGCTAGCCTTCCACGAGCAATTGTATCCACAACCAAGAATGAAAATTACCTTTTCCCTATCCTCCAACCCCTAATATCATGTCGGCTTAAATACTTATCATTAGGACTGCAATGGGGCAGAGGTCAGGTAAGCACTGCGTTGTACGGGTTAAGCGCATTGTAGTAAGTGGAGCAATCTGAAGGGAAGCAGAGGGAGAAAGAGTTTGGGTGATTTTTGCATGGATGGTAATATCATAAGTAATCAGACGGACATGATATAACACCTATTTTCAAGCTAGGAGTCTGTGTCGGAGTATGTCACCCAAGAGGCTATCTTCAAATGAACTTTGAGTGCATTTGGTAAATTTACCGCTGTTTCCAATCCACGCACCCCATTCCACTCTAAATTTTCATTCCAAATCATTTCTGCTAAGTTGGCATCACTGAGATCAGCGCCACCAAGGATGGTATAACTGAGGTTAGTATGGCTCAAATTTGCACCATTGAGAGTTGCACCACTGAGATTACTGCCACTAAGATTACTGCCACTGAGGTTGGCATAGCTGAAGTCAGTACCAAAGAAAATTGCATCGCTAAGGTCAGCTTCACTCAGGTTTGCTTCATTGAGAATCACTCCACTCAAATCAGCTTCTTTGAGAGTTACCGCACTCAGGTCTACATTGCTCAAATCCGCACCCATCATAATTGCTCCTCTCAGGTTGGCACTATGAAGTTTTGCACCGTGGAGCTTAGCATAACTCAGGTCTACAACACTCAGATCTGCCTGGTACAAATTAGCACCAAACATAATGGTATCACTCAAGTTACTGTTTTGCAGAGTGGTATGACTAAGGTTGGCACCACTGAGATCCGCACGGCAAAAATCCCCATCACTCAGGTTCCCATTACTGAGCTGAGCATCACTCAGGTTGGCTCCAAACAAAATTGCATGGCTGAGGTTTGCTCCTCTTAAATCTGCATTCCGCAAGTCAGCACTACTCAAGTCTGCATGACTTAGGTCAGCATTGGTAAGATTAATAGTACTGAGATTGGCATGGGTGAGATCCGCACGACTGAGATTCACACCAGTAGCGATCGCTCCACTCAAGTTACAACTACTGAGATCAGCACAATTAAGGTTGGCTCCACTCAAATTGGCTCCACTCAGGTTAGCATCTCCTAAGGAAGCATTATTCAAGTTAGCAAAGCTAAAATTAACCCCTGTCAGGTTTGCATCTCCTAAATAAGCTGTACTCAGATCGGCTGTACTGAAGTTAGCACCTGTTAAATTCGCATCCCCCAAGTATGCACCACTAAAGTTCCCACCCCTGAGAAATGCCCCTACAACACTAGTAAAATTACCTATTTCTATAGCATCACTGTAATTAATTATTCTCAATAATTGAGAAGTAAAAAAGTTATCTGCATCCCTCTGACCAGATGGATAAAAAATAATTTTCTGGCTGAGTTGGCTGTGCTTTTGAGCATAATAGTGTAGCTCCAACAGCAAAATCAGCACATTTAGTCCTGTATTAATATCTATCTGACGTAGACCAAGGGTAATATTGTTTGCTTGTAACTGCAATATTTTTTGTTGGGGAAAATTATGATCAGGTGGGGCATCAATAAATTCTCCCCTACACCAGCGTAGATAAAAATCTTGCAGATGGTAAAACAGTTCTACTGGTCTAAATCTTGTCTCATGGCTAAGAGTTTCCAGTATTGTCGCTAAAATTTGTGGCTTGAGTACGGCGTTACCTAATACATGATAAATCTCTAATTGGATGCACCCTTCTTCATCCCTTATTTGTGACCATGCATGTAAGTAATTTTGCAGTTTTGCTGTAAACTCAGGAAAATACACATTTTCTTTTGTTAAATTTACATTTTCCTGAAATAACTTAGCATTTATATACTTTTGATCTTGTAAACACTTTTGTTGAATATGAATTTTTAAACGTTGCCAGACTTGAAATAAATTTAGCATGATTGTGTATATTAATACTAATGCATCCACTGATATCTGAATAAATCCCAGAGAATTTACTGGAGCTAATTATTTGTTACTATTTTTTACATGAAAATTGTATGTTACAAAACATCTTGATATTGAGATTGTATGAGATTGTGGTTTTAATGGGGGAAGAAAGTTGGGCTTATGGAAGTTAGGGCTTTTAATTACCAGTTAATCTTTGTTTTCTATGTTATGTTTTTATGGCTTTTTCAGTGTATTTCATGGTCGAGTGTCAAAATAATGCACTTGATTTGCTAAAAACATAGTTATTTTGGGAACAATACTATAGTACAGACGTGTCTACTGTCGAACACTAGGTAATTATGCCAAGGATTACTTGAAAATAGCTGCTTGATATCAAGCAGCGAAGCTGTTGAGTATAGTACTACCAATTCGTTGAGGAAAATACAAGATCACTAGTAACCCTGGACGGAAGTCAAAAATATTTTATTCTTTAGATTTGATGTTTTATAAATAGTCTGCTTATTTATACAGTACTGCACTAGTTTTTGCCTGAGGTCAAAATTAAATAGAAAATATTGCCAGGAATGGATGGAATGAAGAGATTAACCAGTTGTTTTATTTTATTACATAGTCTATTTTTAGGAGTAGTTCACTTAAATACAAAATCATTGGCTGTCAATGTAGAATATAAGGACAATGCCAATGAAAAAATTACATCATCCAGAATCAAAAAGGGCTCTTTACCCCACACTCTCTCCCAGATGAATATGTTGGAAACACAAGGGGGTAAAGTTTCTGCGCCAAATGTCTCCCCTCCTGACTGGGCATTATCGAAAGTATGGGTAATTAATAACAAAAACCAAACCCAACGCCAGCCTTTTATGTGGGTAGCGAACAATACTAAAAAAACTGGGCAACAACCATTTCTGCAACTAGCTAGCAAAGTAAAAAAATCCAATATTTCAAAAACAAAACCGAAAAAGAAGGATGGTTTGCAAACATTCGAGAAAGTAATTAAAGATACAAAAAAAACATCTGGTCTTTTTACCCTATATCGGAATCCCCGCAAGAATAAAATTTATTTGGAGATTAAGCCACAGCAATTAAATCAGAACTTCCTCGCCACTGCAACCTTGGAATCAGGTATTGGTGAACGAGGAATTTACAGTGGTATGCCCTTAGAAAATTTTCTATTTTATTTTCAACGAGTCAATAACGAATTAAATTTTGTTGTTAGAAATGTTAATTTTCGCACCCGTGAAGGAGATCCCCAGGTGCGATCGCTTGCCCGTTCTTTTAGTGATTCTATCCTCTATACTATTAAAATAAAAAGTATTCATCCCCAACGTCAAACGATTCTTATTGATTTAGGAGATATATTACTCAAAGACCTAGGGGGATTATTGCAAAATTTTGGTTCCATTGGCACTCCCCAAAAATTCTATTTTGGCAAGGCGAAAGCTTTTCCCCAAAATATGGAGATTGAGTCGATTGTCAACTTTGTGACTGGGAAAACACCAAAACAGCGTAGTTTTGCTACCCTTGCCGATAGTCGCGGTTTTCAGTTGCGCGTTCACTACAGCCTTTCTCAACTGCCGAAAAATAACTACCGACCCCGACTAGCAGACAATCGCCTGGGTTACTTTATTACCGCTTATCAAGATGTTTCCAACGACGAACGCAAAGATCCCTTTGTTCGCTACATTAACCGTTGGCATTTAGAAAAGAAAAACCCCAATGCTGCTATTTCTCCACCCAAAAAGCCCATAGTATTCTGGATTGATAATGCTGTTCCCTTAGAATACCGTGATTCTATTAAAGAAGGGGTATTGATGTGGAATAAAGCCTTTACCGCAGCTGGTTTTCAAGATGCCGTCCAAGTCAAGCAAATGCCAGACGATGCCACCTGGGATCCCGCAGATATCCGCTACAATACCATTCGCTGGATTAACACAATTGATGGATATTTTGCCATGGGACCATCCCGCGTCAACCCTTTAACGGGAGAAATCCTCGACGCTGATATTTTAATGGATGGTAGTTTTATCCGGGCAATCAAAAGTGATTATAAACAAATTATTCAACCTACCCAGAGTCACAAACAAAACCGCACTTCCCTCTCTGCTTTAATGCACAATCGTCTACTATGTGCCAATGGATTAGAGAGTATTGCACCTTCATCATCATTAAAAACTCCCTTCACCGAGCGTTTATCCAAATTAGCAGGTAAGCATGACCTTTGTTATGGTGTGGAGGCTGCCAATCAGTTTGCCTTCGGTTTCTTGGCAATGTCTTTACTGCAGCCTAAACCTCCTACTAGTGTACAAAAAAAACAATATGTCCATGAATATTTAAGGTTAATTATTGCCCATGAAGTAGGACATACCTTGGGGTTACGCCACAATTTCCGGGGTAGTACCTTGCTATCACCCAAGGACATGAATGATAAAAAGATCGCTGGGAAAAAAGGTCTTACCACGTCAGTGATGGACTATATTCCACCCAACATTGCTCCTCAAGGTACCAAGCAGGGTGAATATTTCCCCGATTCTGTGGGCGTTTACGATCGCTGGGTAATTGAGTATGGATATACACCCATTAAGGCTGCATCCCCTCTGGCGGAAAAGCCAATTTTAGAGAGGATTGCCCAGAAATCCTACAAACCAGAATATAGTTATTCTACAGATGAGGATGCCTATGACCTCGACCCCACTGCTAATCCTTGGGATAATAGTTCTAATGTGTTGCTTTATTCCCAATGGCAGCTAGATAATGCCCGGTTGATGTGGACTCGTTTAAATCAACGCTATCCCTTAGAAGGTAATAGTTTCACCGATGTTAGAGATAGATTTAAAACCGTATTAGGTAATTATTTTCAGAATATTTATTACATTTCCAAATATATTGGCGGTCAATCTTTTTACCGGGTACATGGGGGTAATCCACAAAAAAGATTACCATTTCAACCAGTACCAGTGGAAAAGCAAAGAAAAGCATTAGAGAATTTACATAAGTATGTGTTTGCCGAGGATGCTTTTAACTTTTCACCCCAACTATTGAATAAGTTAGCTCCATCCCGTTGGCGACATTGGGGTAGTAATCCCAAAACAGGGCGTTTGGACTATCCCATTCATGATCTAGTATTATTTATGCAGAGTTTGGTACTATCGGATTTATTGTCCAGAGATCGCCTTTCTCGACTTAAGGATATTGAGTTGAAAAGTGAACCCAAACAATCCCTATCATTACCAGAATTATTTGATACTTTACAAACAGGTATTTGGACGGAAGTAATTAAGCCGGAGAAGGGTAAGCCTTTAGAAATTGCTAGTTTGCGTCGCGGCTTACAGCGACAACACCTCAAGATTTTGACTGATATGGTGTTGCGAAAAAGCTCTGCTCCAGAAGATGCCCGGACTTTGGCTTGGTATAAACTGCGGCAGTTAAAGGAAAAGTTGGATGGAGCAAATTCGTCAGACGAATATACTAAGGCACATTTACTGGAAACCCGCGAACGGATTAAGAAGGTATTGGATGCGCCATTGATGGGAAGTTAAGGGACTTTTTGATTGGCAAGTCGCGGGTATCTTACCCTTTTTGACCATTTTTTTAATTCAAAGTTCAAAATTTTTGGTTCTAATACCAATTTGAAAAAAGAATGGGACAGATGGGTAGGGCACGGCACTAGTAAGATATCCGTTTTTAT
>NZ_FYBH01000282.1 GCF_900185595.1 Calothrix rhizosoleniae SC01 | reverse complement strand
GGTGTACCAGTGGTCATTGGACCTATGAATGGGGGAATGGAGTACCCTGCTGGCTTTCGATATATGGAAAGCCAATTAGCTAATCAGACTTTGAAAATTGCTCGCTTGTGGAGTAACTTTTTCAATGTGTTAATTCCTGGCAAACTGAGGGCAACCACCTTGTTAGTGGCTAATTCACGTACAAGAGATGCACTGCCAAAATTTATCCGTGGTCAGGTAGATAAATTGGTCGAAAATGGTGTAGACCTGTCCTTATGGAAGCAAAATCCCCAAATTCAAAGTGCGGGGTTAGATGATACTAGAGAACAACATCCCCAGCAAGCAACTAAGTTTGTGTTCATTGGTAGGTTAGTTGATTGGAAAGCAGTGGATCTACTGTTAATAGCTAGCAAAAATGTAGTTAAACAGATACCAATAGAGTTAGAAATCATAGGTACTGGTTCCGAACTGGCAACCCTGCAAAACCTGGCGAAAGAGTTAGATTTAACTGAAAACCAGAATGTAGAAAATACGGAATCAACTTCTCAAAAGGGAGACATAGTCTCCTTTGTTGGTTGGCTGTCTCAAGCCGAGTGTGCCCAAAGGTTGAACTCAGCTGATGTACTGGTACTTCCCAGCCTATTTGAATGTGGAGGTGCTGTCATACTTGAAGCTATGGCTATGGGTATACCTGTAATTGCTACTAATTGGGGTGGACCTGCTGATTATTTAGATGAATCCTGCGGTATTCTTGTCAATCCCATTTCTCGGGATTCATTCATTAACGATATTACAGGGGCAATGCTGAAAATGGCAAAATCCCCTGAGCTTCGTCAAGCAATGGGTAAAGCTGGTCGTCAGCGCGTACTCGAAAATTTTGACTGGGAAGTAAAAGTGACAAAAATTATTGATATTTATCAGGAAGCCATCGCCAGAACAAAAACTTAATCGCACCATTGCTAATTGTGGTTAGCGATAAAGGATAAAATCCAAGGAGCTGGGAAGAAAATGCATATATTAGCCACTATACAAGCAGAATATTGGCAGCCAGGAATTGGCGACCCCACCTTGATTGGCTGGTTAACTGTTTTAGCCTATTTGATTGCTTCTTTTTTATGTGTTTCCTGTGCATTGCGTGTTAACCGTTTACCAGTCCTGCGTCAATCTGCTCAATTTCTCTGGTTATGGTGGAATTTGGCGATTATTTTATTGCTTTTAGGTATCAATAAGCAATTAGATGTTCAGTCTTGGTTGAGAATAACTGGTAAGGAATTAATCAGAACTTACGGCTGGTATCAACACCGCATAACTATATATATTGGAATAGCTACAATTTTATTTATTAGTGTTTTAGCTATATTGATGTTTTTAGGAAGAGCGATACGAAGTTTTTGGCAAAAGTATTGGCTAGTAATGCTTGGTTTTGTATTGTTGAACAGTTATATTTTACTTCGAGCTCCAGCAGTATCTCATGCTATTGACTGGTTGCTGCATTGGCAACTGTATAAGCTTGAATATACCTGGCTTTTAGAAATAGGGGGTATTGCTTGTATTGCAGTTTCAGCAATGAATAATCTCCATCGTTCTACTCAATAAGTCCATTTTGGCAAACTGTTATTACTACTGAGCAAAATAATGAACTTTTCTCAACAAAATCGTTGTTTATCAACCAAACCACGCCGGTTATTAGTTACAGGTGGTGCCGGATTTATTGGCTCCAATTTTGTTCATCACTGGTGTGATAAATATCCTGATGATCGCGTCATTGTTCTGGATGCTCTCACCTATGCTGGTAATCGGCAAAACCTATCTTCTTTGAAAAAACGGGAAAATTTTCGCTTTGTTCATGGAGATATTTGCGATCGCCCCTTGATAGATTCCTTGCTAGAATCAGAAGCGATCGATACAGTGGCTCACTTGGCTGCGGAATCCCATGTTGATCGCTCCATTTTAGGCCCGGATGCATTTGTTCGCACTAATGTCGTAGGTACTTTCACCTTGTTGGAGAGCTTTCGTAATCATTGGGAAAAACGGGGTAAATTAGAGAGCGATCGCTTTCTCCATGTTTCCACAGATGAGGTTTATGGCACTCTTGAAGCAGAAGACCACCCATTTACTGAAACTACACCCTACGCTCCCAATAGCCCCTATTCCGCTTCTAAAGCTGGCAGTGATCATTTAGCCCGTGCCTATTATCATACTTACGGTTTGCCTACCATAGTTACTAACTGTTCTAATAACTATGGTCCTTACCATTTCCCGGAAAAATTGATCCCTTTAATGTGTATCAATATTTTGCTAGGTAAACCCCTACCAGTGTATGGAGATGGACAAAATATTCGAGATTGGTTATATGTGGGTGATCACTGTCGTGCTTTAGATGTAGTTATTCACCGAGGTAAAGCGGGTGAAACTTATAACATTGGTGGCAACAACGAAGTCAAAAATATCGACCTCGTTCACAAAATTTGCGAAGTCATGAATGAACTAGCTCCGGATTTACCCGTACGTCCTGCACAAGAATTGATTACCTTTGTCAAGGATAGACCAGGTCATGACCGTCGCTATGCCATCGATGCCAATAAAATAAAAACTGAACTGGATTGGACTCCAATAGAAACTGTAGAAGGGGGACTCCATCGCACAATTGAATGGTATTTAAGCCATCAAAATTGGTGGCAGCCTTTACTTTCAGAGGAATATCAAGCTTACTATAGCTTAGTTTACACCTGACTTTTCACGGTATGTGAAAAAGTCAGAGGGTGTGGGGTCTGGGGTGTAGGGCGTAGCAAGACTTTCTTCTATTTCCTACACCTTACCTTTACAGGTGTTTTATACCATTTCTCTAAATCCTGGCTACAGATAATTTAATTCTCCCCCTGCTCCCTGCCCCCCTGCTATCCATGTGAGTTTTATTTTGGAGAATTGGTATAATTCATCCCGCATTGATGGAACGTTATTAATATAAATATTTATAAATAGCTGAATATGAAATTTTGGAGATGATAGATATAAATGACTAGCAAAAAATTAAAGGTTTTACTGATTGTAGAACAATGTGCTCCAGAAGGTTTTTCAGTGCCTTTAGAAGGTTACAATTATTACAAAGCTATAGATGAAATAGCTGATGTAACTTTAGTTACTCATGGTAGGAATGAAAAAGCTATTCAAAAAATAGTCGCTCACAAAGATGTTACGTATATACATGAAAGCAATTTTAGTGGCAAATATCATTCTCTAGTGGAAAAACTAACTCATAGGGGTAGAGTTAATTGGCCTTTACATAATGTTCTCAGTTACCCAATCTATGCAGAATTTAATCATAAAGTTTATCAAAAATTTAACACAAAGGTACTTAGAGGAGACTATGATCTAGTACATGCATTGACTCCGATGATGCCAAGGTATCCGGTTAAAATAGCCAAGGCATGTAAAAATACACCTTTTATCCTCGGACCAGTTAATGGAGGTGTTCCTTTTCCTTCGGGTTTTCAAGAAGTAGCCAGACAAGAATCGGCTCAATTTAACTTTCTGAGAGCCATTGGTCGATACCTAATACCAGGATATGTACAGACTTATAAAAAAGCTGACAAAATCTTAGCAGGGTCTACATATACTCTTAATTTACTCAAAAAACTATTTAAAATCACTGATAGTAGGATACAACTATTTTATGAAAATGGCATCACAAGTAATTTTCTCCATCAAACCAAAACAATTAACACATCTGATCAGGTAAATTTACTCTTTGTGGGTAGATTGGTACCATATAAAGGTGCTGATATGGTTATTGAAGCTATTGGTAAACTGGAACAATCTATCCGCAAGCGAATAGTACTGACTATAGTCGGTGATGGTTCAGAGAAAAGCAATCTAGAAACAAGAGTTCAAGAACTTAATTTAGGTGAAACAGTAAAATTTGCAGGTTGGGTAGCACAACAAAAAACTCTTAATTACTACAGTAAATCAGATATATTTTGTTTCCCTTCTATTAGGGAATTTGGCGGTGCAGTAGTCCTAGAAGCTATGGCTTGTGGGCTTCCTTGTATAGTTGTTAATAATGGTGGTATTGGCGAATATGTGACTGAAGAGACAGGTTTTAAAATAGAACCAATTTCCAGAGAATATATTATTGGAAAATTAAGTGACAAAATCAAAGTTCTAGTCAATGATGAGCAGTTACGCAGAAATATGTCACAAAAATCTATTAATAGAGCCGCAGAATTTACTTGGGAGCAAAAGGCAAAAAACATACTCGATATTTATAGCTCTATTATTTCTCAGCAAATATCCTCAACAGTAGGTTCAGATATGGTGAATGAAGTAAGCATTTCTAAGGCAGTATCCTTAGTTCAAGGTGAGACTTCATAGTTATTAGTACCCATGCACAAAATTAAAAATTGGCCTAGCATTGTAGACGGATTTCCTGTCCTATAAATCTCTCTAGGATAGTCTATATTAACTTAATCAATGCAGCAGTTATAGTATAAACATCCTTCTATTTATTAATTATTAAAAGGATAAACTTATGACAAGTAATATATTAACAACATCTTATTCTAGTGCATTTTCAAAAGTTATTAAGCGATTATTATCAAACACAGAAGATAGAGAATACGCAATACAAAGATTATTGACTCGATTCCCTCTAAATCGCAAGGCATATAGTACGATGCAAAATTTATGGCAGCAATTAGATAATAGTGCTGCTAAAAAGAATCTCAAAATCAGAGACAAATCAATTTTTGATCATGTCAATACTATTACCTATGCTGAGAAAATTCGCCAGGAATCAGTAGCTTTTGGTCTGAATTTACCTAGTTCAATAGTAGAAGAAGTATACGAATATGCCTGCAAAGCTCCTTGTTATGGAACTGGACGTGTAAGAGATGAGGGAGAGTTTGCGATAACAGAGGTAAAAGATGGATATTTGCGAGATAAATATCCAGTAGCCTTGGCAGAATTCAATAACTCAACCTTGATGGGTTGTGAGGCAATTGAGAAGCTAGTACAAGACCCATTGCTGTTGCAAATTGCTCGAGACTATCTAAATTATTGGCCTACTAAAATCGAGCGTTATATGAGTTGGACTCTGGCATCAAAACTATCAGAACAAGAACAAAAAAGGCTTAATGAACCAATAGTTTATCATTATGATCTAGTTCCTGGTTACAACTCCGTAAGAATCTACTTTTATATCACTGATATTGATGCTTCTTCCGGACCTCATGTAATGATCAAAGGTTCTCATGAAAAAAAACCAATTGCTTGGATGTTAGCTCCATGTCAACAACCTGACAGTGAGGTTTATAAATATTATGGTCAAGAAAATGAAATAGTAATTGAAGGCAAGAAGGGATTAGGTTTCTTTCAAGATCCCTACTGTTTTCATAAAGCAACTACTCCTGTTACAGGTAACCGACTATTGTTACAAATTCGATATTATTAACTCATGTTTCGTAGGCCTCTTAGTTATAATAAAATATCTCTATACCCACTACATACAGAACTTTTCAGGTAAATTAGGTACACCAATTACAGGGATGATTTTTAGCTTTTACAATTTGGATTAGCTACTGTACTTCATAAACTTGCAATCTGCTGTATTAAATCCACAATAAATCATTTGAGGTCTGGTCACAGCTAAATCAGTCCTCTATCTTTATACTCTTTTTTGGCTAAATTATTGATTTAGGAATGCGGATTAAATAAAGTGTAAAACAGGAAATAATTGCAGGTTAATAAATCCATATTCTTTAATAAACTAAAGATAATGAAACACCACAATATTGTAATCAGAAAAAATCCGTTTAAAATAGAAATTAATCATAAATTACCCTTTATTGTCGCACTCAGACCTCGCCAATGGACAAAAAATTTGGTTGTCTTTGCTGCGCCCTTATTTGCTTTTAGCATCAATTGGCAATCCTGTTTGGGGAGTTTACTAGCATTTATATTGTTCTGCGGTGCCTCTAGTAGTTTCTATCTAATCAATGACATTGCAGATGTCGAATCTGATCGTCAGCATCCAGTCAAACGCAAAAGACCCATTGCAGCAGGTTTGGTCAATATTCCAGTTGCAATGGCAATGGCGGCAGTTCTCCTGGGTGGTGCTCTAATTCTTGGCTGGTTGCGATCGCCATCTTTGGGAGCCACACTCACTGGCTATGCCATTCTGCAAATTGCCTATAACCTGAAGCTGAAACACAAACCAATTGTGGACATTATTGCGATCGCCACAGGCTTTGTGCTGCGAGCCTGTGCTGGTGCAGCAGCAACTGGAATTCCTGTTTCTTCCTGGTTTTTGCTGTGTACTGCGATGCTGGCTCTGTTTTTAGGAATTGAGAAGCGGAAAGCCGAATTGAGATTATCAGAAATAAAAGGAGGCAAAACACGTGCCGTTCTCCAGCGATATTCCTTACCTCTTTTAACTCGAATGGAGAGTACAGTGACTACTGGTACAGTCATGAGCTATGCTCTTTGGAGTTCTGGTCCCCTAGTGGGTGGAGCTCAGACACCCTATATGTTAGTAACTTTGCCCTTCATGGTGTATGGTATTTTCCGCTACCAGTTACTTAGCGATCCCAGAGAAATTGCTTGGAGAATTAAAACAAACGGAGCGCAAAGAAAAAGCAGTGAACGACCTGAGGAAGTTTTGTTAAAAGACTTACCAATTCTAGGAACGGTAGTAGGTTGGCTTCTCACATGTTTTACTATTCTTCTGCTAAAACACCAGGGAATAATCGAATAAGTTGTGGCTATGTGTTCAGTACTACTTACTTGCTTAATAAAAATCATTTTTAATAGATATATAATTATTTATGCTTTCAAAATCTCCTTCAATTCTTGAATTAGAGCTATCAGGATGGGGCAGGTACCCTGTAATCAAGAGTTACCTTCAACGACCTGAAAAAATTTCATCTTTCAGTGAAATTGTTCAAGAGTCAAAAGACATATCTGTTATACCTAGGGGTGCTGGTCGCAGCTATGGGGACGCAGCTCTCAACCCCAAAGGTCACACAATACTCACTGAACGTTTAAACAGGATGCTCGCTTTTGATCAACAAACAGGTATTCTGCGCTGTGAAGCTGGTGTGACAATCAAAGAAATTCTAGAAGTTTTTGCGCCACGAGGGTGGTTTCCAGCAGTGACCCCAGGGACAAAATTTGTCACCATTGGTGGTGCTATTGCTTTCGATGTTCATGGTAAAAACCACCACTTGGATGGAGCATTTTCTCGCCACGTTAAAAGCTTGACACTAATACTTGCTTCAGGGGAAGTCGTAGAATGTTCTTCCCAAGAAAATAGCGATTTGTTTTGGGCAACTGTAGGAGGAATGGGGCTGACAGGAATCATTACTGAAGTAGAGCTTGCCCTATGCCCAATCCAAACAGCTTATATTCAAAGCCATAAACTGAAAGCTAATAATTTAGATGAGGCAATTGCCCTCTTCACCGAATATGAGCCACAATATCAATATTCTGTAGCATGGATTGACTGCCTTGCTTCCGGTCGCTCTTTAGGACGTAGCATTTTAATGCTCGGTAATCATGCTCAAGTTGATGAACTGGATTCAAAACAGCGAAATCAGCCCCTACAGATCCAGTCTAAACCTCGCTTCAAAGTCCCGTTTGACCTACCTGCTGGCTTGCTAAACCGCTACACTATAAGTACCTTCAATGGGCTTTACTTTGCTCGTCAGCGTTCTCGGCAAGTCCAGTCGATTATCGATTATGACTCCTTCTTCTACCCTCTAGACTTTTTGTGGGATTGGAATCGGCTATACGGCAAGCAGGGATTTGTTCAGTATCAATTCGTCGTTCCTCTGGAAACAAGTCGAGAGGCATTGCTGAAAGTGTTACAACTTTGCAGTCATAAAGGTTGGGGTTCTTTTCTGGCAGTACTCAAACGCCTTGGTTCTCACTCAGGGTGGCTTTCATTTCCCATGCCGGGTTATACCCTAGCATTAGATATGCCAGTAAAACCTGGTATTTGGGAATTTTTGGAGCAGTTGGATCAAATTGTGATTCAGTACGGTGGTCGAGTATATTTGGCGAAGGATGCTCGGTTAAGTCCTGAAGCCTTCCGAAGCATGTATCCCAGCTTTCCCAAATGGCTAGAGGTAAAATCCAAAGTAGACCCATACAACCATTTCTCTTCTGCTGTATCTCGACGTTTGCAAATTGAGTCAATCAGGGAGCTAGTCCAGGTATGAAAGGAAAAACTGTTTTGGTCATCGGAGCAACCTCTAGTATCGCACGGGCACTTGCTCACCAAATGGCACAGCAAGGAGCAGCATTACATCTAGCGGCTCGGGATGGATTAGAAGTTGAACGAGTTGCCAAGGATATCGCTATTAGGTATCAAGCTCCCATCTCTTGGAGTAGTTTCGAGGCGCTCGATTATGACACTCACGCTGAACTGCTGCAAAAAGCGTTGGACTATTTAGGTCGTTTAGATGGTGTAGTTGTGTCTCTAGGAGAATTGGGAGACCAGCAAAAGGCTCAGGTGAACTTTGATCATACACAGAATATTATCAATTCTAATTATACAGGAGTCGCATCTATCCTGACTCATGTCGCTAATTACTTGGAACAACAAGGTCAAGGTTTTATGATTGGTATTTCTTCTGTAGCAGGAGATCGGGGTCGCCAGAGCAATTATGTTTACGGATCTGCCAAGGGAGCTTTAAGTTTATTTCTGCAAGGACTCCGCAATCGTTTGACTAAATCAGGTGTCCATGTAATGACAGTAAACCCAGGTTTTGTAGATACCAAAATGACTTTTGGTAAATCAGGAATGTTTTTAGTAGCTAGTCCGCAACAAGTTGCAGCTGCTGTAATGATAGCTTTGCAAAAGAAGAAGAATATTGTCTATATTCCTTGGTTCTGGTTCTGGATTATGTTGATTATTCGCTCAATTCCGGAACAACTATTTAAGCATTTAAAGCTATAAGATACTTTACTTATCTTCTTCAAAAGATATCCAATTTTCTCTAACGGCACTTGTAATTTTAGTATCTTTATAATAGTGATTGTCAAGAAGAAAAAATGATAATAATTGATAAAAGATTGCGTCAAATTCAATACCATTTATTAATTACGATAACCTATTTAATTAGTTCATCTTTTGTTTTTTTAATCTGGATGAGAAAATTTACCCTCGATCCTAGATTAACTCTTCCGAAGATGATATATGGCGAAGCCGATAAACCATTTGTATATCGGACTTTACTTCCTTCTATAGTCAGATTAATAAATTCCATAATTCCTGATAGTTTAAGTAACTCATTTGAAAAATTCGTTATTCAAAATTTCCCACCGGCTCAAGAACTATTAAATTCCTTTAAACTAAATCAGGACTTTCTATTGGAATTCCTAATTAGCTTATTATTAATGTACTTATGCTTAGTTGGGTTCATGGTGGTGTTGCGCCAATTCTTCAATGAATTATACTTTGCACAGGATATAATTACTCACTTAGTTCCGATTATTGGAGTTTTAATTTTGCCTATATTTGTTAATCGTGAATGGATTGCTTACATTTACGACTGGTCAACTTTGCTTATATTCACATCATTATTGCTACTTTTAGTTCGTAGACAATGGTTATACTTTTATATAATTTTCTTTTTAGGTTGCATTAATAAAGAAACAACAATTTTAATCAGCTTAGTTTTTGCCTTTTATTATATCAATAAGATAAGCAGAAATATCTTTTTCAAGCATTTGTTCATGCAAATAATTATATTCGTTATAGTTAAACTTTCTCTTTCTTTGATTTTCGCAAGCAACCCTGGGGGCTTGTTTGAGTTTCACTTGTTAAAAAATATTAGTTTAAGCACGTTTTGGGGTTATGATTATTCTTTCGTAACTTTTGCTTGTTTTTTCTTGCTACTTATGTTACGGAAGTTTTCGGAAAAACATTTATTTTTAAGGAAGAGCTCCTTGATTGTATTACCACTATTTGCACTATATTTAACGATGGGTCTCTGGGGCGAAGTGAGAGTTTTTTATGAGGTGTTTCCTATATTCTTCTTACTAGCATTTCATACTATAGCAGAAATTTTGGATTGGAAAATAAAAGTTATAAAACCTCAATTTCGTCACAGCAATCCTCTCACTATATAGAATAAGTAAAAAGTATTTAAATTTGGTAGTAAGCTACCTTAATTTGTGAAGTTATGAGTAAAGTAACTCATCTTAAAGAAAACCTTCCAGTCGCAGTATTTGATTTTGATCACACCTTAACTCATAATGACTCGTTTTTCCCATTTTTACGGATGATAGTAAGTCCATTGCAATTCTGGTGGGGACTACTGTCCCTCAGTCCAATATTAGGAGGATATGCATTGGGCTTGTTGCCAAACTGGCAGGCAAAAGAAGCAGTACTTACCTTCTATCTCGGAGGATTAACAAATTATCAACTCCAACAACTAGGTCAACGCTTTGCTGTTCAGAAAATTTCCAAATTGCTACGTCCTGAAGCAGTTGAGCGTCTGCGATGGCATCAAAAACTTGGACACAAAACAATTTTGGTCAGTGCTTCTCTAGAAGCTTATTTAGTGCCTTGGGCTAAGATAATGGGCTTTGACAAAGTTATTGGCACTAAACTTGAAATTCAGTCCGACTTGCTGACAGGACGTATTCTGGGAAAAAACTGTTATGGTCAAGAAAAGGTTGAGCAACTCAGGACATTTCTTGGGGATTTAAGTAACTACTGCATCTATGCCTACGGTGATAGTCGAGGGGACAAAGAATTGCTAGCAGCAGCAGATTATCCCTACTATCGAAAATTCCAAGACACTGTAGAAGCAGGATCTACTGAGGCTATTCCCCATTGGGAACGGGGATTGATTCTATCTGTAGTTACAGCAGCAGCAATCTACCTAGGTATGGTGTTATGGAGTGGGGCAGATCAATTCTGGGTGGCATTGAAGCTTCTTCCTCCTTTGCTTATTCCAGGTTTGTTGGTTGTGGTTTTTACTGGCTACTGCCTCCGATTTGCCCGGTGGCAATTGTATCTGCAGCTGATGGGTTATCAAGTGCCCATCGGAACTAGTTTTCGTATCTTTCTCGCCAGCTTTGCTCTTACTGCCTCACCTGGGAAGGCAGGGGAATCGATTAAATCACTTTTACTAAAACGACGTTACAACATTCCTATTGCACCAACACTAGCTGGACTATTCTGTGAGCGATTTACAGATGCTCTATCTGTAGTTTTACTGATTTGTTTAAGTTTGTTCTCTATGGCTGAGGCTAAATGGATAATCATCCCAATTGGTCTGATGCAGTTAGCTATCATTTTGGCATTACAGAATCCTATTTTCATTAAACGGAGGCTATTAAAACCCTTATCCAAATTACCTAAGTTACAAACTACTGTTGAGAAAATCGAAACTGTAATAAACACTGCTAGCATTTTGCTTAAACCTAAAATTTTAGTTGGCGGTACATTATTACCTTTATTAGGCTGGGGGTTGGAAGGGATAGCACTTTATTTGATCTTTCAGTTTCTTAGTGTTAATAGTATTTCCTTATATCAGGCGGTACTAATTCACACAACATCAGGGTTAATCGGAGTCCTATCCCTTTTACCTGGCGGTATTGGTACCAATGAACTATTCACAGTTGGGCTTTCCCGTCTTTATGGTGCACCAGAGACAGCCGCCGTTATTGCGACTTTCCTGATTCGGTTGTTAACGCTTTGGTTTGCAGTCGGAACTGGTATTTTAGCTATGCTGTCATTACAAAACAAAAAATAAAAATTCTCATCAACTAGTTATGTTGATAAATCAATCATTAATTTTATCTATTGAAATAGCCCTCCTTTTAATAGCATTAGTGCTTTTCTTGCCAATTGCTGTTCTTTTTATTGAGTGTAGTGCAGCATTATTACTTAATTTTGCTAAAAAGCATGATTGCAAAGCTCATCGACCAAATATAGCTGTTTTGGTTCCAGCTCATAACGAAGCTGATGGAATTACTGCAACTTTAAATACATTAATACTTCAATTGAAGCCTCAAGATCAGCTGATAGTAATTGCTGATAATTGTAGTGATGAAACAGCTGCGATCGCTAGTCAATCTGGGGTCACAGTTATTGAACGACAGGATTATAAGCATAGGGGTAAAGGCTATGCTTTGGATTACGCACTGAAGTTTCTAGAAGCAAATCCACCAGAAGTAGTTGTTAATGTGGATGCAGATTGTATTGTTTATCCAGGTACAATTGATCAGATTGCTAGACTTGCTGCGGCTACGAAACGCCCGGTTCAGTCAACATATCTAATGATACAACCAAGTAACTCCAGTCCTAAGGATAAAATTTCTGCTCTAGCGGTTAAAGTCAAAAATTTGGTTCGTCCAATTGGATTACAGCAACTAGATTTACCCTGTTTGTTAACGGGTTCCGGTATGGCGTTTCCTTGGTCAGTAATTCGCACAGTTTCCCTGGCTAATAGCAAAACTGTTGATGATATGCAGTTGGGTTTAGATTTAGCGATCGCTGGATATCCTCCGCTTTACTGCCAAGATGCTCAAGTCATAGGACGTTTGATGGAAAAGCAAGCAGCTAAAAGCCAAAGAAGACGTTGGGAGCATGGACACATAGAAACTTTAGTTAACCAAGTTCCTCGATTAATCAAAGCTTCGATGAATCAAAAACGTTTTGATTTGTTGGCAATTGCTCTGGACTTGTCTATTCCTCCTCTATCTCTATTGGTAATAATATGGAGTACCACTACCCTAGGAGGTTTATTTTTAGGAATACTAGCAGGAGTGTGGATGCCAGGAATTGTGTTAGCCATAGAAGGACTGATACTTACTATCTCTATCTTCGTAAGTTGGGCTAAGTTTGGACGTGATGATGTATCAGTACTAACACTTTTAACGATTCCTTTTTATATTCTCAGTAAAATAACCCTATATTTAGCTTTTTTGGTAAAACCTCAGACACAGTGGATTCGCACAGAAAGAGATGTAGTAGATTTTACTACATCTTCTAAATAAAGATTACACTTTATCGTTCCTACAATAAACACTAACAATCAATAAAAATACAGTAAAGATACTGAGGTAAGTAGTTCGTTTTATCCAGTTTTAGTTGTATATTTAATTTAGTCAGAGAAATAAGCATGACATCCATTAAATATTTATGAGTGCGGGTGTTCATTTAGTAAATATTTGAGTCTATGGGCATCAGTAATTAGAATAAATTCAGGATGAGATTGAATATATCAAAATATTTTGATGAATAATTAAGTAACAATCATATAACTTTAATTTTCCAGAAATACATATGACTGAGCTAAATATTCTTTTTCTCATACCTCACCCTTTTTATCAAGAAAGAGGTTCGCCAATTGCAGATAAAATGGTTTTACGAGTTTTATCTGAAAGGCAAGAAAATGTTGATGTTATTACCTATCCTGAAGGTGTAGATATCAATTATAAAAATATTAATTTACACAGAGTTCTTCGCTTACCATTTGTTACTGGTGTCAGACCAGGTTTTTCTTGGAAGAAAATAGTTTATGACTTTCTGATTCTCATCAAAGCTACTCAACTCATCTTGAAGAAAAAATATCATTTAGTTCATGCAGTAGAGGAAACAGTTTTTATAGCTCTCTTTCTCAAAGCTATATTCAATGTTCCTTACGTTTATGATATGGATTCATCTCTGGCTCAACAGATTATTGAAAAATATTCTTGCTTATTGCCATGCAAATCTATTTTGCAGTGGTTTGAAAGGATAGCCGTAAAAAATGCAGAGGTCGTAATCCCAGTTTGTCCAGCTCTAGCTGATGATATTGCGAGATACCGACCGAAAAAAGTCATGGTACTTCCAGATGTTTCCCTTTTGACATAATAAATAAGAATTATGCAAAATCTCAAGACTGAATTGAACATTCAGAATTTGACATTAATGTATGTAGGTAATTTAGAGAGTTATCAGGGTATAGATCTACTTTTAGAGAGTTTTGCATTAGTAGTCAACCAAACAGCTCAAGCTGATCTAGTAATAATTGGTGGTGATTCCGCAGATATTCTCAAATATCAAATAAAAACAAAGGAACTTGGTATCGCTCACAAGGTACATTTTTGTGGTTCTCAACCTACTAATCATTTAGGTTTATATCTTGCTCAAGCTGATATTCTCATATCTCCCAGAATTAAAGGCAAGAATACACCAATGAAAGTATATTCCTACCTTGATAGTGGTAAACCGGTTGTTGCTACCGATTTATTAACACATACTCAGGTGATGAATAATCAGGTTGCTATACTTGCTAAGCCGAATGCAGAAGATTTTTCCCAAGGCATACTAAGTTTGATAAATGATCAAAATTTAAGACTAAAACTTGGAAGGGCGGGGAAACAATTAGTTCAAGAAAAGCATAGCTATACAGCTTTTAGTCAAAAATTAAATACCCTCTATGATTATCTCAGATTAGAGTTGTCTAAAAATAGTGAATTATTTATTAGGTAACAAAGATTTATGATTAATATTTAATCAATTACAATTAGATTTTTTGAGCTATTGCACCTTTTCTATAGAGGTGCAAATTTATTATTTTGTTAACATTTATTGTGATTATATATCTAAGCTTTTATGAATAGAAATTTAACAGAGCTAACAAATCAAATATATGACTTGCTTGTCATTGGTGGTGGTATTTACGGAGCTTGTGTAGCCTGGGAAGCTAGTTTACGTGGTTTATCAGTCGCCTTAGTGGAAAAAGCAGATTTCGGTGGTGCGACTTCTGCTAATAGCTTGAAAATAATCCACGGAGGCTTACGCTATCTACAGAACGCGGATTTCAAGCGGATGCGGGAATCTATTCAGGAACGAACTACCTTAATGCGAATAGCACCCCATCTAGTTCATCCACTACCAGTACTAATTCCTACCTATGGTCATGGAATGAAAGGGAAAGAAGCATTAAGATTAGCTATGAGTATTAATGATCTCATTAGTTGCGATCGCAATCAAATCAAAGATCCACAAAAGCATATTCCCAATGGTCGAATAATTTCTCAGCAGGAGTGTCAAAGGTTACTTCCTGGTATTCCCCATCATGGATTAACTGGAGGAGCAATTTTTCATGATGCTCAGGTTTACAACTCGGAACGAATGACGATTTCATTTCTGCATTCAGCAGTCAAAGTAGGTGCTACCATAGCCAATTATGTGGAAGCCACAGGGTTTCTACAACAAGGAAATCGGATTACCGGTATTATAGCTAGAGACTCACTCAGTGGGAATCAGTTTGAGATTCGCGCTAAAACTGTGGTCAATACCTGTGGTCCTTGGATTAATCGCCTGATGGGCTTGGTGGAAGAATTTCCCTATCAACAACCCAAGGCTGGTTTAGCTAGAGCAATGAATTTAATTATCCGTCGTCCCCTATGTGCAAATTATGCTGTAGGGATTTCTAATCGAAATAGGAATTCTGTGACTAAGAAAGGTAATCGCTTTCTGTTTATGGCTCCCTGGCGCGGACAAACCATGATTGGTACCAACTATGCTGTTTGGGATGGAAAACCAGATGATTTTCGGGTGAGCGAAAGTGATATTCAAGACTTTATTCAAGAAATTAATCAAGCATATCCATTAGCAAATTTAACTAGGGAAGATGTTTCATTTATTCATGGTGGTCTTCTTCCCAGAATTGGAGTTGATGCCAAAACTGGTGAACCTATTCTTGCTAAACACTATCAAATTTACGATAGCTCTCGAGTAGGGTTAACAGGATTAATATCTGTGGTAGGCGTGAAATATACAACTGCTAGAGACGTTGCTCAAAAAGTTGTTGACCGAGTATTTCAGTTTTGGGGTCAAAAGCCACCACAGTCTCTTTCATCAGTCACTCCGATTTATGGAGGTAAAATTGATAACTTTGAAGAACTTTTACAAAATGCGACCGCTCAAAAACCAGATGAATTAAGCGAAAAGGATGTACATTCCTTAGTCTATAACTATGGTTGTGCTTATCCACAAGTCCTAAAGTATCTTAACTATCAACTTGAATCACATCGAACACCGGTAGATAAATTTAGTATGCTCAAGGCTGAGGTTATCCATGCAGTGCGAGAAGAAATGGCGCAGAAATTAACTGATGTTGTTTTTCGTCGCACAGAATTGGGTAGTATGGGAAATCCAGGAAATGAAGCTCTTCAGATTTGTACTCAAACTATGGCTATGGAATTGGGTTGGAATTATACTAGAATTCAGCAGGAATTGCAGGAAGTAAATAATATTTTGAAAAGTACATCTCCTATGCATATATACTGAGATCTCTCATCAAAGTATTAATACTGATGTTTTAGGCTAGTCAGCAAAATATAATTGTATAAATTAATCCTAAAATTAAGTTTTTCATCCTGGATATACAGGTGAATTAATAAGTTACACTACCAATTTTGTATTTCTATAAACATCAAGGAACTGACAATAAAAAAATATCAAAAATAATAATAAGCATTCCATTAGAGAGATGAGTTCATACATTAAGAGATACTAAATTCCATTTCCTGGATAATTTATCTTTTCATATTACCTGTGCATCCAATAATTAATGGATGTAAAAATTATCTATTCTCTGTAGATGCGAAGAGAGTAATTTATGAATGTATTCTTGTGTCTATTGATAGAAAATAGGGACATTAATTAGATAAAAAAGTTATTCATTTTGCGTTAAATTATGCCATCCCCAATAGCTCATTCAGTTTCTGGATATATACTTGGCAAGATTTTACCCTTGGAACAAAGGAAAGTTTCAATACACAAAACTTTCTATTGGCAGATATATGCTGTCTTTGTTGCTATTTTTGCTGATTTTGATTTTATTCCTCAACTAATCACAGGAGAAAAATATCATCGTGGTCTGACACATAGTTTAAGCTTTACCCTTGGTTTTAGTGCAATTTTAGCGTTAATAGTCAGTTATTTGTGGAAGTCTTCATATAAGCAAATATTTTTGCGTACTTTTCTCTTTTATATTTCCCATCTATGTTTAGATTTTTTTAGTGAAGGCAGAGGAATAAAACTATTTTTGCCTTTCATAGATAGTTTCTTTAGATCGCCAGTAATTATTTTTCCTGGATTTCATTACTCGATGGGTCTATGGAGTTATAGCCACATACTGACACTCACTTTTGAATTAGTTTATTCAACTTTACTTTTTTTTGTGGTCTGCTACTGGCAGAAAACTATGTCAAAAAAAACAAAAAAAATCTAGGTATAAATATTTATAAAATAGTTAATTTATCTGTGAAAAACATTTAATAATATAGTGTTTTTTACACGTAAATAAAATACATATAGTTGATGTTTAGAGTATCGGATTTAATATGAGTACTTATCAGATGAGTGATGCAAACAAAAATTTTGATCAAAGAACAGAATTTGGCAATCTTGAAGCAAACATTAGATTTATCAATGAAACTGGCGTAATAAATAGAAAAACAAAAATTCTGGAAATTGGTAGTGGTAATGGCAGTTTGCTTAATTATTTTTATAAAAATGGCCATGATATACGAGGTTTAGAGATAAAAGAGTCAAGAATTGAGGAAAGTAAATCTCTCTATGGTAATCTTCCTTTCGATGTACTTAGATCAGAGGTTTTACCCTTTCCAGATAATTACTTTGATGTAGTCATTAGTTTTGACGTTTTTGAACATATTCCAGATTCAGATAAGCATTTAAAGGAAGTAAATCGAGTTTTAAAAAAATCAGGTATTTATCTTTTACAAACGCCAAATAAATTTACTAATGTTGTTTTTGAGACGATTAGATGGAAAAGCTTTACGAAATGGAAAAAAGACCATTGTTCTTTACATAGTAATTGGCAAATAATTAGAAGATTTAATGCACACAACTTTGAAACATCTTTTTATGATATACCTATTGTCACTGACTTTTTTATGCTTAAAGTAAAAAGGTTTTTAGGTGTTTTCGGAATTTTAATATTAAAGGTGATAAATCCTGATAAATTACCTCTATCTTTAAGGACAAATTTTTACATCCAAGCCAGAAAAATAAGCCTTTAATCCTAGATATAGCAATCTGTAATCATATATGATAAAACACTTAGGTTGGAAACGTAACTTTTAAAACTAACTTTCAACCGAATTTTATGGCTGAAGTTATATATATTGCGTAATGCATAGCCTTAAAGTGAGGTTTATAAATTACATTATACATCTCCGTATTTTCTCATTAATTATTTAGGATTGCTATATCATTTTCTATGACTTAGATATTGACAGACAATACACCTCTTCTGTCGTTCTCCGAAAAGTTTTACAATTTTAAAAATCTGTAACTCTTGTGTGTCAAGCGGTCACTCAGTTATTTATAAATAGAATTTCCCCAAGATTGTAAAATAAGAAAACTTTAATTCAAAGCGTCCCAAACCATTGATATCACATCTCTTGAAAAAATTTTATTAATAGGAAAATCGGAAAATGATAAAAGAAGCATATCTCTAATTATAAGGAGTGTTGAGCCTTTTTAAAA
Organism: Calothrix rhizosoleniae SC01; assembly: GCF_900185595.1. Classification (GTDB taxonomy): domain Bacteria; phylum Cyanobacteriota; class Cyanobacteriia; order Cyanobacteriales; family Nostocaceae; genus Calothrix_A; species Calothrix_A rhizosoleniae. The sequence continues at coordinate 3,657 of NZ_FYBH01000282.1, read as the reverse complement.
ATGTCTAATTATTACTTTTCAGAGTATATTTAAACTGGATTTTATGCTATGGAGAACCATAGGCGCTTTATGAAAAAATAATTTATTGATGTGGTTTATCTTATGCTTTATAGCTCAAACAAATGATATCTACCTCGAAAAAAAATCAAGTAATTATTGCAGATACTCATGTCCATATTTATGATTGTTTTCAACTAGAAGAGTTTCTGGACTCAGCCTTGAATAATTTTACACTCAATGCCAAACAACTAACATCACAAGATAATTTTACCCCAATTTTATTTCTAGCAGATATCAAGGGCAAGGACAATTTTTGTCAACTTCAACAATATTCTCAACAAGGAGATATTAATAATTCTCCAATCAATAATTGGACATTTCACAATACTCAAGAAAAGCTATCATTATATGCACGTAATCAAAATAATCAAATAATTTTTTTAATTGCTGGTCGCCAAATCGTAACTGCTGAAAAGCTTGAGGTTTTAGCACTGATAACAGAGCATACATTTGCAGAAGGTCTTCCTTTAGAAGTAACAATTAAACAAATCATTACAGCAGGAGGAATACCGGTACTTCCTTGGGGTGTTGGCAAATGGATAGGCAAGAGGGGCAAAACTTTAAGTAATCTTTTGAAAAAAAATATACATTCTATCCTGTTTCTTGGTGACAATGGGAATCGTCCAGGATTTTGGTCACAACCTTTTTATTTACAAATAGCTAAAAAACAAGGATTGGGAATTTTACCAGGAACTGATCCACTCCCATTGGCTTCTGAATCATCTCGCCCAGGAAGTTTTGGATTCATGATTCAAGGTAATTTGAACCATGAAAAGCCTGGAACGCATATCAAGCAAATGCTACTTGACTCAAAGACAAATATTCAGGCTTATGGATCTTTAGAATCTCCTTGGAAGTTTATTCGTAACCAATTAGCGATGAAGTTGGCAAGTAAAGAAAAGAAATGATTAAAATTCTGTAAACAAGAAGGGTTAATTATACAAATACTAAAGGGATTATTAAAGTGGTTACTACAGATGATTTTTTAGAAACAGCAGATATTGAAACATCTTCTGATGATTATGCCTCACGTTTTGCAGGCAAAATTGGAACTTGGCTTCTCAAAGTACAGGAACAAGCAACTTTACGGATGCTCGCTCCTTATCCTCAGGCTAGGATTCTAGATGTTGGTGGAGGACATGGTCAACTGACTGGTGCTCTGATTCAGAATGGCTACCACGTTACTGTTCTGGGAAGTGCTGATATATGTAAAGCAAGAATAAAAAATTTTTTGGATGCTAATCAATGTGAATTTAAAGTTGGTAATGTTCTTGACTTACCTTATCCAGAAGCAGCTTTTGATGTTGTTATTAGCTATAGATTTTTAGCTCATGTGACTCAATGGCAACAATTTCTCGGTGAACTATCTCGGGTAGCTAAAGAAGCAGTAATTGTTGACTATCCTACAGTTCGTAGTTTTAACGCTATTGCACCATACCTCTTTAAATTTAAAAAAGGTTTGGAGGGAAATACGCGACCATTTACTTGTTATCAAGAAACAGAAATTATAGATTTCTTGCAAAATATTGGTTTGAGACAATCCGAACGTTATGCCCAGTTTTTAATGCCAATGGTTCTCCATCGCGCCTTAAAATCAACTCAAGTTTCATCAGCACTAGAACAAATATTCCGATTATTTGGTTTTACCAATTTATTCGGATCACCAGTAATTGCAAAATTTATTAATATTTAAATTGGTATTAGTCATTTTTTTTAGTATAAAAATCTAGCATTATAAATAGATATGGGAAAATTTAAATATAGTATCCCTTCTGGAAGTCGTGTTCTAGTCACTGGAGCTACTGGATTTACAGGCTCAGTGCTGATCAAAAAGTTAATTGAGCAAGGAGCAGATGTAGTTGCTATAGCTCGTAAAACCTCTAATATTCAGCCTTTCGAGGGAATAGCAATTGAATGGATAAGAGGAGATGTATTTGACGAACAGATAATTAATCAGGCTGTAAAGGGTGTAAATTATATTTTCCATATTGCTACTCCTTTTCGAGAAGCAAAATCTGCTGATATTGTTTATCATAATGTTCATGTTGTAAGTACTAAATTACTAGCAAAAGCAGCTTTAGCAGAACCTAATTTCAAACGATTTATTCATATTTCAACCATCGGAGTTCATGGACATGTTGAGAACCCTCCTGGGGATGAAAATTGTCCTATGTATCCGGGTGATATATATCAAGAGACGAAACTAGAAGGAGAGGTTTGGGTTAGAAATTTTGCTGACCGGGAAGGACTACCAATTACTATAGTTAGACCAGCAGGTATTTATGGACCAGGGGAAAAAAGACTTTTAAAAATATATAAATGGGTAGTTAAGAAGCGGATACCAATAATTGGTACGGGCAATAATTTAATCCATTTTATCCATGTGGATGATTTGACTGACTTCTTAATTTTGGCAGCGAGTCATCCAAAATCCGTAGGAGAAACTTTTATCTGTGGTAGCCAGAAAGCTATGACATTTAAGCAGATGGTTTCTATTATTAGTAAATATTATGGTGTTTCTATTAGATTTATCAGATTACCACGAACACCTTTATTTTTATTAGGAGACTTTTGTGAACTTATCTGTCGTCCATTGGGCATAGAACCACCTATTTATAGAAGACGTTTAGCATTTTTTACTAAGGATCGCTCATTTAATACTGAGAAAATGAATAACCTACTTGGATTTGTTCCAGCACATTCAGATGAAGAAGGATTAAAAGAATTAGCTCAATGGTATCTTGACCAAGGATGGATATCTCTTTAGGTAAATTTATCTAATTGCTTATAAATAATAAATTATGATGACATCAAATAATTTTAAGGTTAAAGAAATCAGTAAGGAAAAAATTCCTCGTTGGCAGCAGTATGCAGCATTGGTTGTGGGTAAAACTGATCTGTTGAGCTTACTGAAGTACGAACTTATTACATTTTTTTTGGCGAACCTGCCAGGAGCAATAGGGATGTACTTAAGGAGCAAGTTTTTCCCTCTACTCTTGGATGAAGTCGGCTCGAATACAGTTTTTGGACGAGGAATTACTTTGCGTCACCCTCACAAGATTAAAATTGGTGAGAATGTGATTATCGACGACAACTGCATTTTAGATGCTAAAGGAGAAATAAATTCAGGGATTTCTATTGGAAATAGCGTGTTTATTGGTCGGAACACTATTATTTACTGTAAGGATGGAGATATCAAAATCCATCCTCAGGTCAATATTGGTGCTAATTGCGATGTGTACTCCAAATGCCGCGTAGAAATTGGTAAAGGAACAATGATTGCGGCATATAGTTACATTATGAGCGGTGGTAGATATGATTACAAATCGGGAATTCCTTTAGTAGAACAAAGTAGCTATTCTAACGGACCGACTATAATTGGCGAGGGTTGCTGGTTGGGAGCCAAAACAGTTGTTCACGATGGAATCTCTATTGGCGATCGCGCAGTAATTGGGGCCGGAGCAGTGGTAACTAAAAATATTCCTACTCAAGTCGTGGCAGTGGGTGTACCAGCAAAAGTAAAAGAACAAGTTGTTTATTCATAAAGTTCATAAAATTTTTTCTCACTTGATAAAAACATATTTTCGAGGTTATAAG
>NZ_FYBH01000244.1 GCF_900185595.1 Calothrix rhizosoleniae SC01 | reverse complement strand
TATTTCTATTGCTTGTTTTGTGATTTACAAGTCCTGAGATATTTTACGTATTTTTACTTGTTTATACAGCTATTAGTGGTTTTGAATAGTGATTTTTACTGAATTTTATTGGGGATCAAAATTTAGACTGGATATTTGATATTAATGGGTTCCAGTTGGGAATCATGACTTTTAAGAAGTTCTATTATGGGTTTCAAAAAGATTTAGCAATGCCAGTATTAATTTCCCCAGAAAAGACTCAGCAATTTACCCATTTTCCGAAATTTGAGGAAACTCCCAGAGACAGTAATGCAACAAAAATGGTGCAATTAAGCTCTGTGAGTAAAACCTATGGAAATGGTTGTCATACACTTGTGGACGTAAGCTTAGAAGTGAAAAAAGGTGACTTTCTATTTATTACAGGAGCTAGTGGCGCTGGTAAATCAACTCTTTTGAAACTCCTATATGGTGAGGAATTACCTACCCAAGGAGAAGTGATTGTTGATGAATGTAATGTTTCTAAATTGCGGGGCGATCGCTTATCATTATTTCGCAGGCGTATTGGTGTAGTCTTTCAAGACTATAAGCTAATTCCCCAAAGAACAGTAGGAGAAAATGTGGCATTGGTACTACTGGCTCAAGGCTATACTCGCAAGGAAATTCAACGCCGTTTAGAGCCAACTTTAAAGCTGGTAGGTTTACATAACAAAGCTAATTGTTTTCCCGAGCAACTTTCTGGAGGAGAACAACAAAGAGCAAGTATAGCCAGAGCAATAGTAGCTACACCACCCCTGATATTAGCCGATGAACCCACAGGAAACCTCGATCCTGATAATTCCTGGCAAATTCTACAAATTTTTAAGAAGTTAAACTCTTTTGGAGCTACGGTAATCGTCACTACCCATGATGAACAATTAGTGAGGCGCTGCAATCATCCATTGGTACAGGTACGTAATGGTAGGCTCTATAGAAAATAATATTTTGTTGATGCCAGATGTAAAATTTTACGTCTGGCTTTGAACTCTCCTGGCTTTGAAAAACCAGGATTCCGAACTGTTGTTACTACATGGGCTAAAGCCGCACTGCATAACGTTGTTCTGCCCTAAAGAGGCTTTGACTGGCTCAAACAGTTCTACCTGCCTCGACCTATTTCTAGGCTGTACGGCTACTTTTGGGTTTTCCAGTTCTGCTAACACGTTTTATTTTTGGAGTTTTTCATCCTGGGTTAGCATAACCTTTTTCTATGGTATCACTGAAAACGCCGGACTAAAGTCCTGCGAGTCGGATTTCATCCCCTCCTTAAAAGATAGGGGTTCTCGTCCTCCCGCATTGTTTTGATAGTTTTTGAAGATGCCTAATAAATACTTTGCTTGACTTTATTTCTGACTTTAATCATTTTTAACTTACTAGAAGATAAAACATGACTCGTCTCTAAAGTCTGCAAAGCTTCTAAGATTGCTTGATGAATTACAGTTTCCTCTTCTTGACTTAAAAGCAAGCGCAAACAATCAATAATATTTTGTTGTACCTCTGCTTCTAGACCCTGGCGAAGGTATAATTTAGTCAGTTGTCGCACTGCCAGCAAACGTTTGAGAGGCTCTCTTGCTGTCAAATTATACAGTAATTTATCTATGTAATTTTCTTCTCGAATACCATAAAATTGAATCAGTTGCCATATCAATAAAATTACTGTTACCAGTGTCCCCATAGCTTGGAGAATGGCACCCGCAGCAATCCAGTGGCTACTACTATCAACCCAAACGGATGCTGCCATATAAGTAGTTACACAAGCAATACCACCACTAGCCACTGCAATAGTTAATCGACTATGGGGGCTGCGGAAAAACTGGCGGATCTCATACCAATTTTTGTGCCAGTTCCACTGATACATTGAGTAGATTAATATCATCATCCCAATCCCCACAGCACTTGCCATCAGCAGTTTCCAGTCCCACAGCAGCATAGCAATAATGATGGTTAGTAATCCCAGTAGAATACCTGGTTCTTTGTATTTTTGTAAATTATGCTGTTTTGTGGCTCCCATCTTTAAATCTGGAAACACCCAATTGGGTACTTGATTAATCAATTGCTGCCAAGAAGACGAAGCCTGTGCCACGGTGCTGTTCTTTCCTATTCGATCTACAACATTAAAGTATAAGTATAAGTTTTACCAGCTATTGGTCAATATTTTCCATTTGCCATTACCCAATCAACAATCTAGCGATCGCATATCATAGGTTAAAGGCATTGCTTGAAATTCTATCACCGTGTTTTATAAATTGTGCAGCTATAAACAAAAACTAAATTCTTCTACAGTAAATTGACCATCAAAAGCACAGAAGGTAATGCGGTGAATATTATTTGCTTGCACACACAATAAAGCATTAGGAGGTACTGGAGAATCTGAATTAGCAAGATTAGCCCCTGGTAAAATGCTTTGAGCCAGCAATTGTCCATTTCTATCGTACGCTGAGAGTACTAATCGCTGGGAACTAGTAATCAAAGCTTTGACTTCTTGAACTGGACGGACAAAGCTTGCTTCTAATAGTCCACTTTGAGGTGAACCCATAAGCACCAACATTCCAGATTGAATCGGAAAAGCAGGATTAGAAGGTTGTATGGCAATACAATTACTGAAAACTACTCCTTGGTTCTCATATTGACGCTCCACAATTTCAAAACATTTTAGACTTGTAAATTTTAAACATACATTTTTCGCTCTAGTTTCAGTACTACTGCCAAAATGATGGCGAGCAGCTAAAATATGAACTCGATCTTTATTATCAAAGTTGTCAAATGCATATGCAGGGTTAACAATCTTTGAGCAAGTATTTGATTGATTATAAGTCTGCCTTATCATGACGCCCCACTGAACGATTGCCTAGAGAAAAATCAGATCATTCATAACAGTGATAGCTACAATAAATAATCTAGATTTTCTAATGAGCCCTGAACTAATGTTTGACAATTTTTAGACACATATAATTATCAGTGATATCTCTGATAGATTACCACATAAATATTATACATGTGTTGTTTGTGGGTAATAGGAGTTATCTGTGAAAACCTACATATAACAGTACTTTACAAGTATCTGCGTATCTTGAATGACAAAAAAAATACTAAATCTTTACAAGATAAACAGTGATTTTACATCTGCTTAATCTATATCAAGACGGATAGTGAGCAAATTAATAATTGAATTTGCATTTCTATTATTAATATTTTTCTCAATATAATTGGTGCTTAAATTCCTCTCAGCTTAATATTCTCAACAGCACAGATATCATATCCCGTTCATAAGTGGTAACAAGAAGCTTTAAATGGAGGCAGGGATTGGGGTTTGGGTGTTAGGTGATGGGGAAATCTCATATTTTCATATTGCAATCTGTGAAGAACCCCAAAGTGGTCAGACCTTTGAGTAATATGTGATTTACTTCAGATGTAATCTAACACTCAAAGGGAAAGGGTAATTAAAACTTATTTCTCTCTAACCCCTGACCTCTAAAACCTAACCCCAGTCATAATTCTATTCTTGTTGTCACCCGTTAAGTATATCCATTAACGAGGGAGTAGGGGGTAGGGGCGTGGGAATAGGGATGGGGATGCCCCATACTTAAAAGTAGGGGATTTAATGTTGACGTTTTATCTGTCGGGCTTGCGCCTCTCCACCCAAATTTTCTTAACTTTCCACGGATCAATCCGGGGGCTATGTCCTACCGGACACGCTATCTCCTTTCAGGAGACGCTATCTCCCTTCAGGAGACGCTTCGCTAACGCTAATGCGAACAAACCATCCTGGAGTAGGCTATTTTTCCTCTGACCCTACTCCCTACTCTCTACTCCCTATGTTGGTGAAACTTTGGATAAATTGGACTTGTTTACTTATTAATTTCCTTGAACCTTTCCTTGGCTTCCTGAAAAGCATCCTGCATTACAGATTGAATCTTCTTAGGGTCTGGTTTTTTACCCCCCATTAAATCGCCAAAATAGACGCAAGCACCTTCACCCAATGCCCACGTATATGCAGCAGCCCAGGATGCCGCAATTACACTACCTAAGCCAGGTATAAATTTAATTAATTCCCTACCTACAGCCTTAGCAATAAAACCCCCAGCGATCGCACTTACTAAACCTCCTGCTTGGGATGGAGTCATGGTTTGCCCATATAATTTTCCTAGCAAACCTACCATTGATAATTGTAGTGCGGTTAATACAGGCATAGTGGCAAGAGGTAGAGGAACCGCCGCTAGGGCAGCTGCCATAATTGAAAATGCCAACATATAATGCCCACCTACATCTCGGTAGAGATTACCAATTTCTTCCCCGACTTCTTTTTCTAATAACTGATAAATTGCCCTAGCTTCAGCTTCTGGTAGCAGGTTTGCTAGAGAATCTGTTAATTCTTCTAAGCCGTAAAATACGGGGTTGTAACCATCTGCTTCTAGAGTAAAATCAATTAATACTGCCCGATCATATAATCCAGCAAAATCTGCTTGTATGGCACCAAAAGCCCGATTAATATCTTCAATATCTGGTGGATATGTGGGATGTTCTCCTGTGGTTGGTGGATACAACTCATGCAAACAAGTTACTACTAATAAACAAGGAACATCTGGATATTGCTGACGTAATTCTTGGGCAATTTTGCCCAGACTATCAGTAGCAAAATCATTGATTTTAACTGTGAGAATTAATACCCTCGCTCCCCGACTTTCTTGCTGTAAATCCCCAACCAGTTCTTGAATAATTGCTTGATTATCCTTTTTTGTATCTCCCAAACCTACTGTGTCAGTAAAAACAAGTAAAGGTAGATCCTGGGAAGGATAGGCATAACGTTGGGTGTGTTGAGTATGGGGGCGAAATCCTTGACCAATAATTGCTGAGGAGACTCCTGTTAAGCCCCGGACAATAGAACTTTTACCTGCTTGCGGCTTACCAATTAACAATGCCTCTGTGGTGGGCAATTCTGCTCTAACAGTCTCTAAAATTTCTGCTACTTGGTCATCGCTGACACTAAACCATTGCAACGTAGTTTGTGCGGCTTTATCTATGGGTAGCAGTTGGCTTAAACGAGTTGTTGTTTGATTCCAAGCATCAACAATGCGACTTTTCCAATGTTTGTTCATTTATCATTTGTCAAAAAATTTGAGCAAGTATTCACACAAACGAATCATACCCATTATTGACTGCCCCCCAGCCTGAGGGCGAGGGGATTCTAAAAGGATGCTACACAACAGGCGCTTTAGCCTGGTTGCTTCGCTTCTGATTAGCTGTCACCCAGATATAAATGCACAACATCAAGGTAGGAGGCAGAAGCAATAAGAGTTTTAGCAATTAACTAATACCAAATTAATATGTAAGTTAAAAGCTGAACAAATCGGCATTCTTACTTATGACTTATGATTTTAGGATATCAAATTGGTATCCTAAATTAATCTCCTTGGGGATACTCATCCCATAAGGGAGTAATTTCTCTTAAGCTCTGATGATTACCATCACCTAAAATCAGATGATCTAACAAAGGAATACTCAGAAGTTGACTTCCTGCTAATAACTGGCGTGTCAAATCAATATCTTCTTGACTAGGCTCTAGGTTACCAGAGGGATGGTTATGAGCTACTATCAGCCTAGTTGCTCCTTGGCGAATAACTTCCCGAAATATGTCTCTGGGAGGAGCTAAGGTTTCTGTTGCAGTACCAATAGTAATGACTTTGGTTCCCAGTAAGCGATTCTTGACATCTAACAAGAGTACGGCAAATCTTTCCTTAGTTTGCCACATTAAATCTTGACTGAGAGCTGCTGCGGCTGTGATTGGACTATCAATTTCTGTCCGTTCATCAGGACGGAATTGAAATGTCCGTTTCCCTAATTCAATGGCTGCGAGGATTGTAGTTGCTTTTGCTGGACCAATACCTGGTATCTGCATCAACTCAGCAGGACTAATATTCCGTAGAGTTGCTAGGGGATCGCGATCGCATTTTCCTAATTCATGTAAGATGTATTGTCCCAAGCCAATAGCTGAGAGCTTTCCTGCTCCTTGTCCCGTACCCAGAAGAATAGCAATTAACTCCGCAGTGGCTAAAAATTTGGCTCCATTAGTGATTAACCTCTCTCGCGGACGCTCATTAGTAGGAATGTCAGCAACTCTCAGGCAGTAAGTCATGGATAAATTGAGGAAAAAAGATAGTAGATGAACTTATCTTTATTTATCCCCTACCATGCCTAGAAATATATGTATATTCAACTAAATATTTAATATTTCCATCGTTAGATTACTTATTACTTATTACTTATTATTTATTACTTTAAAACTACGGATGTATTTGTGTTGCCTTGAGCATATGGTAAGTAATCAATAACTGAGTCAGAGCGAGGGGATAACTTTGTAATGTTTCTCCAGTTGTACCCGCAACTTTACCTAATTCTGGATTGACTTCACGATTGCACACATTTGTTAAATAGGGCATATCAGAACAAATAATCCGCTCTAATTTGGCAACCTGTTCTAAGGTTGCATGACCGTCCACCTCTAACACATCAACGGGTTTACTCATATCTCGGTCAAGTTCTAAACGAATCGGAGATTGGGAATTGGCATTGCTGAAGTCAATAATCTGAGTGAAATCAGGATGGGGAATAGTGGGGCGCATAACTAAGCGCACATTCAAATGCCCATTATTTTGATTTTCATCTTCATTGGGTGGATAGAAACTGACTACAATATCAGACCATTGGCGTTGGGGACGAATAAACTCTTCTGAGTCTGGTTCTCGTTTCTGCAACTCTCCTAATACTTGCTCTTCTGTGTATCCACGTTTTTGAGTATCTCGTTTAATTTTCCATTGTGCTCTTAAGGGTTCGGGTGGCGCTAAGTAAACCTTGACATCGTAACTGTCCCGTGCTCCACGGGTGGAATAACCAAGTAAGCCTTCTACAATCACAAATTTAGTGGGTTTGATATATTCTGGTGCTGTGAATGTCCCGGTTTTGTGGCTATAGATTGGTTTGAGAATTGGTTGACCCGTTCTCAGTAGGGATAAATGCTGCTGCATGATATCTAAATGATTGCATTCGGGATGTAGGGCTGTAATTCCAATTTCTGCCCGTTGTTTGCGATCATAGCGGTGGTAATCATCGGTACAGATCACAGTTACATTTTCTGGGCCCAAAACTTGAGCAATCCCTTTCGTCAGTGTTGTTTTACCCGCAGCACTGTCACCGACGATGCCTAAAATGATTGGACGGCCCATGATTACCCCCTGCCTGCATATTAAAGTTTATTTTTTACTTGTATGCTAATTTGCTAATTGTATAAATTAATGAGAAATAACTCAAGCAGAAGAATAATTTTTTAGGAGCTAACTATTCAGTTAATGTTCAATTTCATCTATACTGCATCAACATGGTTCTAATATATACAAATACTTGTAGAGATTTTGTTTCCTAAGTAACCAAAATTGATGCGGAATCGATTAATTCTCTAACTTAAGCGATCGCATAATTCATACTTTGCATAGGTGCTTTTGGTGTGGTGGATTCTGGGAGGATATTTAATTCCTTTGTCAACTTTCCTAACAGTTCTTTTCTGCGTCTAGAAATCTCACTTTGGTTAACTCCTAATTCAGCAGCCAGTTGAGTTTGTTTTTTTCCTGTAACTAATCCCTGCCAGAGCAACATATATTGACGTTCTGGATGGGAAATAGCCAATTTTTTAATTGCTTGCACCACTGTTTGTAGTAAATCTGCATGTTCGACATTTTCTAATTGATTCGATTGATCAGGAAGAATATCTGCCAAGGATAAATCTGTTCCAGAAATCGGTTCTTCTAGACTGCGACAATTACGCCGCTTTTCATAACGAACAAAATCTACAATCGCATTACGAGCAATTGTTGCAGCCCAAGGAGAAAAATTTGGAGCTAGTTGGGGACGAAATTTTCCAGCTTGTACGGCTTGGATAATTTTCATATGAGCAACTTGCACGGCATCTTCCCAGTAAACTGAACTACCTCTGGTGTATTTGTAGGCAATCTTGGTAATTAATTGTCTATATTGTGGATCAGCTAGTAGTTGTTCGTAAGTTTTTGGCAATGATTTATTAACCATATGAATATATTCTCCAAAATAACGCTGAAGCGAGATTGATGAGATATGGTGTTTATCTTTGATAGTGGTGAAGTGGATTAAGAGTGTGGAACTATTATCCATTCACCAGTAATTGTTATGTTAGCGATAGCTTCAGCTAGAAGAATACGGATATCCACGCAGACTTATTTGCTAGTTTACTCAAGTCAATATGCGGTTTTACGCATACTTTAGCGATCGCTTCTTTGATATACTATATGTAATAAGATATATAGTAAAACTTACGCACAAATAGCGTAAATACAGTCATTTTGACCCGAAGAAGCAATCCCAAATACATGACTTCTGACCACAAATGAGTCAGTACTATGTAGATTTCCTTAGAAATCACCATTCTCCAGGAAAGTAATATCAGGTTTGCAGCTAAGTTTTTTACTATTTTTGCCAACAAATTTTTCAATAAGCCCCCATTATTATTGGGAGGTAATTTTTAGGGTGGGTGAAAGTAAATACTTAGATCTAAACAATAAGATAGTATTTACTAAAACTTTTTACAGGGTGTTTTATTAAGTAATTAAACTGATAAAATATGTCAGTGATGTTGTTGTATAAAGCGCTTAATTTACTGATAAATAAAGATAAAATATTTATATATTCTGCGGAACTCACAACCTATTCCAAAAGTCTTTAAGTATAAAATGCTATCCTGCATTGTTTGAGCCATTTATAGTATTTTGTCGTCACAGTCATATTAAAAGGAGTAGGTTGAATCATGAAATCTGTTTATCATCCAATAGCAGCAATTAGCACAATGGGAGCCATATTATGTACCTTGGTATCACCTGCGATCGCCGCTGAAATGTGGAGCGGAAGGGGACAAATTACCCGTGGCGAAGGTCGCGGAGGCTATGTAAGATTACAGCTAGCTAAAAACGGTAACAACATTACTTTCTATTCTGGCCCGGATCAAGGCAAGCGTTTAAGACTAAAACACTCATCAGGAAAGACAAGAAGTGGAAACTTATGGCGAGTTCAGAAGTGTGGTACTAAATTATGCATCACCTTGAAGCAGAGTAAACCCAAGAGTAGAGTTATTCGTTATTTATTAAAAAGATCGCAATGAGAAATAAGGGATAGATTATGCTGTTTTCTGAAAATTTTTTCTTCGCTCTCCCTTTTTAGATAAGATGATAATGGGAATGACTTACTGAAATCCGTAATTTCCCATCGAGGATTGGTTGTTATAAGTAGTTACGTGTAATTCTCGAAGGTTTCCATGCCATTGAGTAATTGCCTATCGACTCTATTTCAGTAGAAATAATGAGGAGGCATAGTGTTTGGCAATACATGGCAAAAAGCAGTTATCTGTCTAGGGATAGGATGTAGTTTTACTTATGGTCTACTACTATCTAATGTTCCCGTGGTGAGAAAAATAGAAGACCAGGTAAATGATAGTTTGATTTTACTGCGTAAATCGGGAAAAAAGACTAATGAAATTGCATTAATCAATATTTCCGCAGAACAGGCATTATTAAAGCCTTCTTTCTACGCTGATTTGACTGAACGTTTATTACAAGAAAAAGCTGCTGTTGTAGTCTTGAATTTTCCTGATAATTGGAAAACAAAGGTAGAGGGAGGAGAAGATAAGATTATTAACTTAGTGGATAAGTATAGTAATCGCATTGTCTTAGCAATCAGATCTATTTCTCTGAATCAAAATAAAGCTCCACGCTTGCCAATATATAATCATTTTATACCTTTTAAGAATGATCTAAAGACAGCAGTAGAAATAGAAAATATACAGGGTTTTTTTGAATATGTATCTTACACAAAAAATCCTAATTTACTGCTTCATCCAGAACGTAAAGTAAAATCAGTTGGTGAGTTTATTCGATCAGATACTAACAAACCCATAAAGTTAAAATCAGCAGCATGGCTATCTTGGTATAAGTACAATAAATTCCTAAATTACCAGAAGCAATTCATCCCATCTTCCCCATCTGGTTATATTAATTTTATTGGCAAAAAAGGCACTTTTAAGACTACTAATATAGAGGAACTGTGTTTTGTCACAACTCTATCTGATCGATGTGAGATCCCCGATGATAATCAACAAATTTTTCAGCAATTTCGTCATAAAATTGTCTTAATTGGTGTCACAGAGCAACATGATTTCTTATCAGTTGCTGGTACAAGAATGTCAGCTTTAGAAGTTCAAGCAAATTTAATTAACAGCTTGATGACAAACTCATTATATACAACGATACATAATGTTTTACAGTTAGGGATTGTTTTATTTGGTGTTGTCGTTGTTAGTAAATTTATTATTAGCGGTATTACCAAGACAGGTAATTGGTATCACAAGTGGGGTATGCTGCCCATATTAGGGGTGATGGGGGGATATGGTAGTTTATACTTGTTATGTTTTTATCATGGGTCAATCTTTCCCATCGCTTTACCAATGTTGATTTGGTTAGTAACAGGAATTTCTCTTACAGCTTGTTTGTGGATTGCTCAACTGTTAAAGCAAGATGAGTTAAAACAGCGGCAGCTAGCAGAAAAAAAAGCTGCTGTTTTACAAGCTCGCAAGTTATTGTATCGTATTGCTTCTGATATTCATGATCACCCATTGCAAGAACTTAAGGTGGTAATGGATCGGATTGAAATTTGGCAGCTTGATAATCCTAGTTTAAATACTGAGCCAATTTTAGAAAAATTGCTGCAAGTAAACCGTGATATTCGCGCTCAATTAAATGATATTCGCATCATTGCCAATAAACTCAAAATCACACCTGAATTACGCTCTGGTTTAGATATAGGAATCCGGAGTAGATTAAAGGAATTAGTTAATTCTGGAGAATTGACTTTAAAAATTATTGATAACATTCAACCCCTGAAAGAGCCAGAGTTGGATAGTGCTTGGATTGATGCGCGGGAAGATATTTTCCGTTTCTTTAGAGAAGCAGTTGCGAATGTAATTCGTCATGCTCAACCACCCCAAGGTAATGCAACTACAGTCAAAGTAAGTTTAGTTCAGTCGGGTGCTGAGTGTGTTTTAATGTTAGAGAATGATGGCTCCTTTGCAGAAGGTTTTGTGAGTAAAGTTCATGGTGGTAGTTACGGGACTAAAATCATGGAAACCATTGCTACAGAAATTCCTGGAGGTAAATGGGAACGATTTACTTTGGCTGATGGTGGAATGGTGAACAAGCTAGTTTGGAAGTTGTGAGATGTTGAGATCACAACGCAAGTAATAATTAATAAGTAATAAGTAATAAGTTTATTACTCATAGGTTTGGGCATTCAATAATGTCTGCACTCTAATATTGTGTAGTGCTATATTTTTATACTTAAAATAAATAAATAAAATTATTCTTTGCCCTATAGAAAATAATATCTAGAGGGTAAAAATTCAAAATATCTGGAATTAAAAAATAATAAATTATACCAACTTGAAAAATGATTGTGACAGATAGAAAGACAGAAAAGCTGATGCAGTCACTCTTTCACAATCCAAAATCTAAAATCCAAAATGATATTACCCAAAACGCCCAGAGATATAATCACGGGTACGTTCATCTAAAGCTTTACTAAATATTTGGGTAGTAGCTCCAAATTCTACCATTTGACCAATTCTACTTTCATCAGTATTAAAAAAAGCAGTAAAGTCAGAAATTCGAGCAGCTTGTTGCATATTATGGGTGACAATGACAATAGTTAAATTATTTCTCAGAATATGAATTAGTTGCTCAATCTTATTAGTAGCAATAGGGTCAAGGGCAGAACAAGGTTCATCCATTAATAATACCTTGGGTTTAACTGCTAAAGCACGAGCAATACAAAGTCGTTGTTGTTGTCCTCCAGAAAGCCCTAAAGCGGATGTATGTAACTTATCTTTAACTTCATCCCAAAGGGCTGCATCTTTGATGGCAGACTCAACAATTTCATCAATTTCGGTTCTTGGTCGCCATCCAGCTATTCTTACTCCATAAGCAACATTATCATAAATACTCATAGGGAATAAATTTGGTTTTTGGAATACCATACCAATTTGACGACGTAATCTATTTAAATTCACTCGACGTTCGTATATATTCTGACCAAAAAATTCAACTTTACCTTCTACTCTGACTTCTGCTTCCAACTCACTAATTCGATTTAAAGATTTAATAAAAGTCGATTTACCGCAACCACTAGGACCAATAATAGCTGTAATATTATTTTTGCAAATACCTATTGATACTCCTGCTAATACTTGTGTTTTACCATAGTAGAAGTTGAGACTATTGACTTGAATTGCTGTGCTTAATTTACTCATAGTGATTATTTTTTTATGCATAAAGTAAGTCCAATTAAATTTCTTTAATAGTTATAATTTACTTCTATTCGTGATCATGCGGGAAAATAAACTCGTAAACAATACTAAACAAAGTAAAACTATTGCAGCAGTCCAAGTTAGTGCTGTTTTTTCTGGAGATGGTTCATTATAAAGATTAAAAATTAATACAGACATGGATGCAGTGGGACTAAATAATCCATCTGACCAATTTAAACTAAACAAAGATGTAAAAATCAGTGGTGCAGTTTCACCGGTAACTCTAGCAACTGCTAATAAAATACCTGTGGTTATTCCTGGTAATGCCGCATTTAAAACAATGCAAAATGTAGTTTGTATCCGCGTACCACCTAAAGCAGCAGATGCCATTCGTAGACGGTTAGGAATTAGTTTCAATGCTTCTTCCGTTGATAGGACAATCACAGGTAACATAATTACAGCTAAGGCAAATCCTCCTGCAAAAGCACTAAACTTTTTAAAGGTTAAAACAATAACTCCATAGACAAAAATGCCTACTACAATGGATGGGACTCCGGTCAAAATAGTGTTAATAAAACGAACCAGTTTACCAATCTGAGAGCCTTGGCTAAACTCTGCTAAAAATATTCCCGTCATGACACCAATGGGAATACTTAATGTAGAGGCGATCGCCACCATTGTCATAGTACCTAAAATTGCATTAGCAAAGCCATCATCAATGACTGGCAACCAAAACATTTCTAATTTAATTCCAGATATTCCTCTATTTACAATTTCCCAGGTAATTGATACTAATGGAATGAGTGCAACTAGAGAAAGTATAAATATAATTGCTGTCATCCCATTATTAAATAGTAACCGCTTACCTTCTAATGGTTGACATAATTCTATTGTCAAATCATCGGTCATATTTTCCTGATTATTTGTAACATTTATTGCCATATTTTTGTAGACGCACATTGCTTTGGTTCTCACTTGGAGCCTTGACTATTTAATAGCTTAAATCATAATAACCAAGCTCTATTTAAATGAAGTTTGCTTGTTCCTAATTAACTGCATAATTACGACTGCACCAATATTTACTGCTAGAGTTAAAGCAAATAAAATTAATCCTAAATAAGTTAAAGAACCAATATGTAATTTACTATCTGCCTCGGAAAATTCATTAGCTAATACTGCTGGGATTGAATATCCTGCTTCGAGTAATGAAATGCTAATTATGGAAGAGTTACCAATTACCATTGTTACAGCCATTGTTTCTCCCAAAGCTCTACCTAAAGCCAACATAGCTGCACTCACAATCCCGGAAGCACCAGCCGGAATGAGAATTTTAAAAATAGCCTCCCAACGGGTAGAACCTAAAGCCATAGATCCGGTTCTTAATTCTTGAGGAACTACTAGTAAAACATCACGACTAATAGCAGCCATAGTTGGCAAAATCATAATTGCTAAAACTATTCCTGCAATTAACATACTTTGACCAAAAGGTTCAGTACTGAACAAAGGGATTTTATTTAAATGTTGAAATAGCCATTTTTGTAAGGGATTTAGTGATGGAATCAGAACATAAATTCCCCATAAGCCAATAATTACACTGGGAATAGCTGCGATTAATTCCACCAATAAAGCAATAGGCGATCGCAACCATTTTGGCAAAAAATCTTCCGTGGTGACTAAAGCTACTGCTAAACCTACAGGTACTGCTAACATTAAAGCCAAAGTACTACTGACTAAAGTTCCATAAATGTAGGGCAAAGCACCATAAATGTCACCGGAAAGATCCCATTCTTGACTCCATAAAAACCCAAATCCAAACTTAGCGATCGCAGGATAAGCT
>NZ_FYBH01000217.1 GCF_900185595.1 Calothrix rhizosoleniae SC01 | reverse complement strand
GAGGGCTAATCCTAGAGGAAAGGGGTTGTCGCCCTTGGGCAGAAAACTAGCAGCAAATACAGCACTACCACATCCTCCTATAACCAGCCAAAAGGTTCCTATAAATTCGGCAATGCACTTTTTAGTTAATGGCATATTAACTCCTGACTATTAAAAATAGTGAAATTATAGATTTAAGTTTTAAACTTAACAGTAAAAATCAAAATACCATAAGCTAAATACCTATAGCTGATAATTTTTATTGAGAAATGTATAATAAGTTAATATCAAGCCAAATAATAACTGGCAAATTTTTCCGGTTCTTAGCTTTTTTCTTAATATTTAATTTATGAGTAAAAAATAAAAACCCGACTTATTAATTAAGTCGGGTTTTTATTTACTTATCAGTTTCAACCAAGAAAATGTAACTGAGTCCACACCATGCTAATAACATGATGAGTTAGAGGAAGACTGTCAATTACCATTCCCAAACACAACAACATCATGTAGGAAATAGAATAGAGAAACAAACCCCTGGCTAGAGTTTTGTCATTGGGGTTATGCAGTAATTGCCAAGCTTTGTAAATAAATACACCACCTAAATAAACTGCGATCGCAGCATACAAAACACCTGCTTCTTGTAAAGGATATACCAGTAAAAGGGTTGCGCCAACGGTGATTAAGGTATAAGCCCAAATCTGTTTGACCGTAGGTAAGTTACCTGCAACTACTGGTAACATAGGCACCCCTACCTTTGCATAATCATCCCTAATCATTAATGCCAAAGCCCAGAAGTGGGGTGGTGTCCACAAAAAGACAATGGCAAATAATAACCATGCAGTCCAGCTTAAGGTATCGGTAACAGCAGCCCAGCCTACCAATGCCGGAATCGCCCCTGCGGCTCCGCCAATCACAATATTTTGAGTGCTGTGGCGTTTTAACCAATGGGTATAAATTAAAACATAAAATATTATACCCGATGTTGCTAACGCTGCTGCTAACAGGTTAGCAAATACCGTTAGTAAGCTAAAGGACATAATTGCCAAAACAATGGCAAAAATCAGGGCATCTCGTGGCTGTACCTTCCCGGAGGGGATGGGACGATGGCGAGTGCGCTCCATATCGTAATCTATATCTCTGTCATAGATACAGTTAATGGTTTGGGCGCTAGCAGCAGCTAAAGTTCCACCAGCCAAGGTGGCTAACAACAGCCATGGATTTACCTCTCCCTTGGCAGCAATCCACATACTGCCAGCTGTAGTAATTAGTAACAAGGGAATAATTCGAGGCTTGGTTAGTTGATAGTAGCTGTGTATTACTTCCAGAAAAGATTCATGGTGGCGAGAGACATTTGTCTCAATCATCTTGGCACTAGTTCCTTATGTTTCAATAAATTACATATTGCGGTTCAGCCTTTCTGGGGATCTGAACTAGAAGAAGGGAATTATCTCTCTTGTATAGCTTCTATAAATTCTTATTACTAATTGCTAATGGCTAACACTAGCCATTAGCAATTTCACCACAGCGCAATCCCAACACCGACATAACTTAATGTTGTTATGAAACAGATGTTTGTTCTGTTTTAGCACTTGTTGTGGTTTCTAGAGAGTAAGAGTTAGTACTATTGTTGCCGTGGTAGTCACGTAGAGAGAGCACAGAGAAAACTACCAAAGTTCCTAACAATGTAGCGCCTATAGCTTGGTGAATCACAGTCAGTGGCTCTACTTGCAAATGCAATCTAAATGTAGCAACTCCCAAAAGAATTTGCAGGATTAACAATTGACCAGCAATATTTGCCAGTCGTCGCAAAACTGGATGTAATGCTGGGGTGCGCCAAGAGAGCCAAACTAAAGCCAAGGTAGCCACTGTTGGTGGTACCAAGCCGAAAATATGGCTATACATGACAGTGCAGAGTTGATAACCAGCAAAACATTGATGCAGTGCCCAGCGAGAGCCCACCAAAGCACCTAATATACTTTGCAGGTAAACCAAAATAGTCGCAGTTAAACCCACCCAAGGCAATTTACCCACAGTTCCCGTCCCTTGATAGGGAGTTAGGGCTGTGCCAATGATTAATAGGGTCGTAAAGAATAATAATGCCGTTCCCAAGTGAGCAGTAACAATATCAAACCGCAATAATTGGGTAACAGTAAGTCCACCTAAAACACCTTGGAAAACAATTAAAAACAAGGCAAAAGTAGATGCCCAAGGTAGCCATTTAGGTAAAGAACGACGATGCCACCAAGATAATCCTACTAGTGCGATCGCGCTAATTCCAATCAATGCTGCATCCAACCGATGAAACCATTCCAAAAACACCTGAAAATTCATTTGTTTGGTTGGTACTAATTCCCCATAGCACAAAGGCCAATCGGGGCAAGCAAGCCCAGCATTCATTACGCGGGTGGCACTGCCTATTGCCATCAAAATCAGAGTGGCTACACACATCCTCCACACCAAGCGACGAATTTTATCCTGCGGCTCTTGCTGCGGCGCTACTGCTACATTTTGTTGTTCTAGGACAAATTCGTTCATGAAAGATACCTATATGTTCGCTCGTTAGGAGCTATCAGATTCCTATTCCCATTGTTTTAGCATTGACCCATCTCTACCCTAGCGCATAGTCCAGGTTTAGACATGGGGACTAACTTATACTGAGAATCAGCTTGAGCTAGTTTTACTCTTACGCCTTAGGGATTTTTCTGGTTATTATATCCAGGTTTATTCTAATAGCAGTGTAGGGCTATGGTTAGCCAACAGTCTGCACTTGAGAAATGTTGGTGTATCGGCATATAGAAGGGATTTATGCCTCTTGAGGCAGAGAAAAGCTACCTAAAAAATTAATAAAAATTTCCGTATCTAGTAATAAATATCCAATTACCTGGATTACCTTGGTAATTGGACAAGTATTTTTTATTCAACCTAGTAAAGTCATTAATTCTTTTAACCGTGAAAATTCCCAGTTCCATTTGGACATTACTAATTGGCATTCTTTTGACCTTAATCAGCTTATGGTACGGTCAAAATCACGGTCTCCTGCCAACGGCTGCCTCGGAGGAAGCTACTTTAGTAGATGGTCTGTTTAATACTATGATGACCATCTCTACAGGTATATTTCTGATTGTTGAGGGAGTTTTAATTTATTGTGCCTGGAAATATCGGCAACGAGCTGGTGACAATACAGATGGACCACCAATTGAGGGTAATGTGCCCTTAGAGATTCTATGGACGGCGATCCCCGCAATTATTGTTTTGGGTATTTCTGTATATAGCTTTGATGTTTACACCTCTCTCAGTGGTGTTGATATCCATTCAGCACACCAAGCACCAATTACTCAAGAAGCCCAATCCATGCCAGGGAGCGCTATGGCTGCAACTTTGAGCGATTCTTCCCCAGGAGATATTGCCCAGGCGGATATGTTGATGCCAGAACAGGAACGTCCACCTGCTGATGTTGTAATTAATGTCATGGGCTTGCAATATGCTTGGATTTTTACCTACCCAGAATCTGGAATTACCACTGGTGAAATGCACCTACCAATCGGCAAAAAGGTGGAAATTAAGATGACGGCAACTGATGTGATCCATGCCTTTTGGGTTCCAGAATTTCGTCTCAAGCAAGATGCTATTCCTGGCAGAGAAAGCGTATTTCGGTTTACACCCAAAACTGAAGGGGATTATGCTCTAATTTGTGCTGAATTATGCGGCCCTTACCATGGTGCAATGAGAACCCAGGTGGTGGTAGAAACCCCAGAAGCTTTTGCCAAGTGGCAGCAAGAACAGTTAGTGGCTAGTCAGGACGAATTAAATCAAGCTGTGGCAATGAATCCAGGGGACATATCCCCAGATGAATTTTTGACACCTTATACTCAACAAATGGGTGTTAATCCAGAGGTTCTGCATCAGATTCATAAATAGCCAGGATTTAGGAGTTGTGTAATGGTAAATAACTGATAACCAATAGCCTGAATTATAAAAGTCCCCAGATTTATCTGTGCGGTCAATCCAAAATTGCAAATCTAAAATCCCAAGTTGTATGACCCAAACACAGTTAGAACCCTCAGCCCCAAAACCGGCTGGTCACTCTCCTCATGAGGTGAGAAAATGGATAGACTACTTTACTTTTAATACTGACCACAAAGTAATTGCTGTTCAATATTTAGTTACAACCTTCATTTTTTATTGTATTGGCGGTGTTTTAGCTGACTTGGTACGCACAGAATTACGCACACCGAGTTCAGATTTTGTCAGCCCGGAATTATACAATGGCCTGTTTACCCTGCACGCTACAATCATGATTTTTTTGTGGATTGTGCCCGCAGGTGCAGGTTTAGCTAATTTCTTGCTCCCTTTGATGATTGGAGCAAAGGATATGGCATTCCCCCGGCTGAATGCTCTGGCATTTTGGATTATTCCCCCAGCAGGAATACTACTGATATCCAGTTTAATTGTGGGTGATGCTCCCGATGCTGGTTGGACTTCCTATCCACCCCTGAGCTTAGTCACAGGTAAGGTAGGGGAGGCAATTTGGATTATGAGTGTACTGCTACTAGGTACATCGTCGATTTTGGGGGCGATTAATTTTCTCGTCACCATCTTCAAGATGCGTACCCCCGGCATGACATTTAATAAAATGCCTTTATTTTGTTGGGCAATGTTGTCAACTTCGGCACTGGCATTAATTTCTACTCCAGTGTTGGCAGGGGCGCTAATTCTCCTGTCTTTTGATCTGATTGCAGGGACGGCATTTTTTAACCCTACTGGTGGAGGGGATCCGGTAGTTTACCAGCATATGTTCTGGTTTTACTCCCATCCGGCAGTATACATTATGATTTTGCCCTTCTTTGGCGTAATTTCGGAAGTAATCCCTGTTCATTCCCGTAAACCAATTTTTGGTTATCAAGCGATCGCTTATTCAAGTTTGGCAATTAGCTTTTTGGGATTGATTGTCTGGGCACACCATATGTTTACCAGTGGGGTTCCCGATTGGTTACGGATGTTCTTTATGATCGCCACTATGATCATTGCTGTACCCACGGGGATCAAAATTTTTAGTTGGTTGGCAACTATGTGGGGTGGTAAAATCCGTCTCAACAGTGCCATGTTATTTGCCATCGGTTTTGTCAGTACTTTTGTGATTGGTGGTATCAGTGGGGTAATGTTGGCATCTGTACCCTTTGATATCCACGTCCACGATACTTATTTTGTAGTTGCACACTTGCACTATGTATTATTTGGTGGTGCAGTGTTTGGCATTTTTGCCGGTTATTATCACTGGTTCCCCAAAATCACTGGACGGATGTTAAATGAGTTTTGGGGTAAAGTACACTTTGTCTTAACCCTCGTGGGTATGAATATGACTTTCTTACCCATGCATAAATTGGGATTGATGGGGATGAATCGCCGTATTGCTCAATATGATCCCCAGTTTACCAACCTCAACCAAGTCTGCACCTATGGTTCTTACATTCTGGCAGTTTCCACATTGCCCTTCATTGTTAATGTAATTTGGAATTGGATGTTTGGAGCAAAAGCAAGTGATAATCCTTGGCAAGCACTGACTTTAGAATGGATGACGACTTCTCCTCCAGCCATTGAAAACTTTGAAGGACAGCCAGTATTGAAAACTGGTCCTTATGACTATGGTATGGAAAGAGAAGAAACAGATACAGCTATAACTGAGCAGGAAACAGCAGTTGCAGCTAATTCGTAAAAATATTAAGGTGCGTTAATTTTCTAACGCACCTTACTCAATTTCTGTATTGGTAAAAGGTAGGGGAGCAAGATGGAGTGAAGGAATGAAGGAGTGAAGGAGTGAAGGAAATATAACTATCAACTGTCAACCATCAACCAACAACTAACAATCAACAACTATCAACCTCAAGCATTCATAACTCATCATTTAATTAAAAATTCATGCAAGGTCAAACAATCGATCCAGAAAAAACTGCCTTAAATTATCATCACACCACAGCAGCAGAGGCTCATGAAGAACATCCAGACCTGCGTATGACTGGGTTGGTTGTCTTCTTGATTGCAGAAGGGATGATTTTTATAGGTATGTTTGGAGCATATCTTATCCTCCGTTCTAGCTTACCAGTGTGGCCTCCTGCGGGTACTCCAGAGCGAGAATTATTGCTCCCCGGAATTAATACCATAATTCTGATTTCTAGCAGCTTTGTGATTCATAATGCCGATACAGCAATCAAGAAAAATCATGTCAAGGGGATGCAAATGTGGTTTGCGATTACTGCCTTGATGGGTACTATTTTCTTGATAGGACAGGTGTATGAGTACAGCCATTTAGAATTTGGTTTGACTACCAATTTATATGCCAGTGCATTTTACGTATTGACTGGTTTCCACGGATTGCACGTTACCATTGGTGTCTTGGCAATTGTAGCGGTATTGTGGCGATCGCTCAAAAAAGACCATTACAGTAGTGAAAAGCATTTTGGTATAGAAGCGGCCGAACTATATTGGCACTTCGTTGATGTAATTTGGATTGTTCTGTTTATCTTGTTATATCTGCTGTAAGTTTTAATTTACTACAACACTATGTTTACAACCCCTGCAAGGGGTTTTTTTACTACTAATCCTCATCAAAATAAAGCCCCATTTAATACCAATTCTCCAAAATCAAACTACACATGGAGGGCAGGGAGCAGGGGGAGAATTATCTGTAGCCAGAATTTAGATAAGTAGTTAAACATAATTAATTACACAATGTCATTGCGAGTGTAACGGAGTGAAATGAAGCAATCGCAAGGGTTAGGATTATTTCGCGTAGTTTGTAATAATGGTAAATATTTTTGTTTGATTACTTAAATGGTATAAACTACACCAAAATCAGTAAATACCCACAACTTGCTAAGCCACGCATTTAAACCGACAAGCAACGGATATTGAGCGGATACACAGAGAGTAATTGAGTTTAATCCTTTACATTATCCGTTGCTGAGAATGCCTTAAATTATTTCCCTCACAGCATATTATTCAGCTGCGGTAGAACTTAAGGTCATTGTCTTCTGCAAAAATGCCATGCTAGGGTTTGTTGAGGTTACCGGAGGCTGGTGTAAGCTAATTAATTGGGCTAAGGTTTGCTTTAATTGAGTACGGGGGACAATATCATCTACAAAACCGTGCTTGAGTAGATCCTCAGCAGTTTGGAAATCATCTGGTAGCTTTTCTCTCAAGGTTTGCTCAATCACTCGCCGACCAGCAAAACCGATGGTTGCTTTGGGTTCTGCAATAATCAAATCCCCCAACATGGCAAAACTAGCAGTCACGCCGCCAGTGGTGGGATTAGTCAAAATGGGAATATATAATAATTTGGCTTGCCGATGTCTATCCAAAGCCCCAGAAATTTTTGCCATCTGCATTAAAGACAGCATCCCTTCCTGCATCCTTGCACCACCAGATGTGCAGATAATTACTACGGGATAATGACGTTGGGTGGCTTCTTCAATTAAACGGGTGAGCTTTTCCCCTACTACTGAACCCATACTTCCGCCCATGAACCGGAAATCCATGACTCCTAAAGCGATGGGTAAACCATTAATTTGACCTAACCCAGTTTTCACTGCATCGATTAAGCCACTTTTTTCTTGATACTCCCGCAAGCGATCGCAGTATGCTTTGCGATCGCGGAAACCCAAGGGATCGGTGGGACATAAATGTTCGTCCATTGGTCTCCAAGTGTTAGCATCTATCAATTGGCGAATGCGTTCATCACTATCAACCCGATTATGATGACCACAATCCATACAAACCATCTGATTTGCTCGCAAGTCTTTGGTATATGAGAGGACACCACATTTGGGACATTTATGCCATAAACCATCAGCAATTTCCCTTTCTTGGCGCTCTAAGTTAGTAGTACCAGATTTACGTCGATTTGCAAACCAATCAAATAAAGACTTTAAACCGCGATTTTCTTCGTTGTTTGCCATTTTTTTCTTATGCAAGTGGGTAGTATGGTTAGTCAGTGCGGTCTTGGGATTTTCCCAAGTAGAGCAGCTGGCGGTGAAGTAGTCTGGTAATGGAGATTGCCTCCAAGAGCGACTACTAAAGTAGGAAACACTGAAGCTGTTAGGCAGACTTCCCAGTCAACAGTCGAGAATATATAGTAATTATTTATGGGCGTTTGACTATTGACTATTCGTTTCCATCTCTCATCTAAACAACACAGACCTAATTTTTTATCTCCGGTTGCCAGCTTAACGAAAATATAGAAGCCAATTCAAGTCTTTGCTCCCTATAGTATGAAATTTCATAGCAGTGATTCCCTCCGTTAATATTTTTGTATTACTTGAGAAAGAGGATTTACAAGGGCTCAGGAGTTACAAGAGTTCAGGAGTAATTTAGGGATATATGTTATGTTGGTCAGTCTTTTATTTGAGTTATAAACTTCTGTAAGTCCCAAGCCACAGGAGTACCAAGGGATTATTCCCCTAATTTTTTGCAATCTTTTGCCTCAATTAATTAACTGATAAAATTCAAATTTTTCCCTAGTTCTAAATTCATACCATTGTTTGGTATTGTTTGAGGAGTACATAATTATAGGTTTTATTCGTTTTAACCACCAAAAATGATTGGTCATTGAGAAAGGGATAATAATTTTTGCAGTTTGAGAGTTGAAAAATTGCAAATTGTATGCAATCCTGGCGTACCACAACTAGAACAGATACTTGTTTCTGGATAATGAAAAAATTATCTACTGTTAATTATTTAGGGGATTGCATTAATAAGCTAATTTTAGCAGAACTACAAATACTGCTGAGGTAATGGAGATTACAGTCATATAATTTTGGATTTTGGATTTTGGACTTCGTTGTGAACACTCAGAAGTTCGGCGATCGCTCAGTCGATCCGTCGAAGAATTTTGGATTGATCCCACGTCTAAAGTCAGGAACTTCCAGTTAAGGACTTCCAATTTTAAAGTATCCCATTTTTGCTTGTGGGATGGCCTTCTAGCCCGTTCACATCAGTAAGCAGGCAGGGATGCCTACTCTACAATGGGATAATTTATTTTTACAGGAATACTTAGTTGGTAAAAAATAACCGCAGGTATGTAGATAAAACAGCCTCACCAGTAAATAAAACGATCACAGAACCCATAGCCAGAAAAGGTCCAAAGGGCATTTTTTGTCCCCATTGTTGGCGAAAAACAATTGCAAATAAGACTCCCACTACACAAGCAGTAAAGCTAGCCAACAGTAAATACTGCCAACCGAACCAAGCACCCATCATCGCTGCTAACTTGGCATCTCCTGCACCCATAGCAGCCTTACCCAAGCCGATTTCACCTAGAATAGCGATCGCATCAAATAACCATATTCCTAACACCGCAGCAGCGATCGCCATCATCCCATGATTAACTGCTCCTTGCCAATTACCATCTGATACAGAACCCCAAATTACCTGAAATCCGATGCCCAATAATAAACCTGACTGAGTTAAGGGATTAGGAAGGGTCATGGTATCCCAGTCAATTATGGATAATGCTAATAACCAACTACAAAAAGCCCAATATCCAAGGGTGAGGAAGGAAAATTTAAATGTGAAAAATAACAACAAAAACAGCAAACCTGCCATCGCTTCTACCACAGGATAGCGGGGAGAAATTTTATTTTTACAGAAACGACAACGTCCTTTTAACCATAGCCAGCCAAACACCGGCACATTATCGTATGCCTTCAGTTGATTTAAACAATGGGGACAGCGAGAAGGAGGCCATAAAATAGATAATCCCTCTGGTAGTCGGTAAACAACAACGTTGATAAAACTGCCAACAGAAGCACCCAAGGCGAAGACAATTATACTCGCCGGAACCATCATCAAAATGTCCATGAAGTTATCAATTGATTGGATTTTTCATCAGTTTCTTGCCCCACGGTTATAACCTGGACTCAGGACTAATGACCAATCAATCCACAATTTGCAATCTCAAGTTGAATGTCTAATACATACAGGATTCAATTTGACTTAAAGGAACAAAACACTCTTCTGGTAACAAAGCAGGATGGTTGATAAATATGACTTTACCCCGGTGGTTAACACGATTAATTGCCACCCCAGCAGCTTGTCCTTCTATTTCTGGATGAACTTCACAGTAAGTGTAATAGATTTGACCCGCAGCCCTAATTAGATTAGAGTCAACCAAAGGAGGTTGGGGAATATTAGCATACCTATTTTGTTGTTCTTGCCTTAAAGAGTACACTGTCTTTTAAACCCCTTACTTGTATTATTTTTCAGTTTATGCAAAATTATTAACAACGGCTGTTAGTAGGGAGTAATTCCTGGTAGCCTTTGGTTTTCCGTTACCTAAGTAATACTTGTGAGTATTGTAAACAGAAAACTTGTTAATTATATTCTTCCTTCTAAAGTCTGAATCAATAACTCTCCCATGGCTTTACAGCCTAAAAGATTCATATCAGCAGACATTATATCTCCGGTACGGTAGCCTTGCTCTAAAACTTGTAATACTGCTTTTTCTATAAATTCAGCCGCCACAGGTTGATTTAAACCATAACGTAACATCATGGCAGCACTCAAAACCTGTGCCAAAGGGTTGGCTTTATCTTGTCCAGCAATATCTGGAGCAGAACCGTGAACGGGTTCATACACACCAGGAGCAGAAGCACCTAAACTAGCAGATGGTAACATACCAATGCTTCCTGTCAACATGGCGGCAGCATCAGAAAGAATATCACCAAATAAATTTCCTGTAACAATCGTATCGAATTGTTTTGGTGAGCGTACCAACTGCATGGCTGCATTGTCTACATACAAATGGGATAATTCCACATCCGGATATTCTGCTGACAATTGAGTCATACGATCACGCCATAGTTGAGATACTTCTAATACGTTGGCTTTATCTACCGAACATAGCTTACCACTACGTTTTTTCGCAGTTTCAAAGGCGACTCTACCAATTCTGTCAATTTCTGCTTCGGTGTAAGCCATAGTATTGACACCCCGCTTTTCACCTGTTTCTGTGGCAAATATCCCCTTGGGTTTACCAAAGTAAATTCCTCCGGTGAGTTCTCGCACCACCATAATATCTACCCCTTCTACTATCTCCCGTTTGAGGGTAGAAGAGTCAATTAGCTGGGGTAATATCTTTGCGGGACGTAAGTTGGCAAATAAGTTTAACCCTGCCCTTAAACCCAATAAACCAGCCTCTGGTCGCATATTTGATGGTAGGGAATCCCATTTATAACCGCCAATCGCTGCTAATAAGACAGCATCACTCTGACGGCAAGTATTGAGGGTGTCGGCGGGTAAGGGTTCTCCCACAGCATCAATCGCCGCACCACCAATCAAAGCTTCTGTAAATTCAAACTGCAGATCGAATTTTTTGCCCACGACGTTCAGCACATCCACCGCCACTGCCATAATTTCCGGTCCGATGCCATCGCCAGGGAGTAGGGTAATGCGGTAATTCTGAGTCATAGTTCGTTGTTGACGGAGTAAATTAAATATTTAAGTACCAGTTGCACAAGCTTTGCTGCTTGCAGATTAATTATCATACCTAGTTGGTGTACTTATTTAGTTTTTTATTGATATAAATATTCATAGTAAAGCAAATAGATTAAATTCCTTTTGTAGTAAAAATACTTACTCTCTTCAGCATAAAAACTAAGTAATTTACCCATGAATATCAAGTTTTAATGAAGCCAGTTTCATTTTCTGCAACGAGCCTGACAAAAGCTGTAGGGAGAAGTTAGCTTATTTATTAATATCCAGCACCATCCTCAACAGCTATGGTAAAAGAATTAGCGATTCAGACCTCTGGAGTAACTAAGCAATTTGATCGGCACATTGCGGTTAATAATATTGATTTAGAAATCCAAGCAGGTGAAGTTTACGGATTGATTGGTCCAAATGGTGCGGGGAAAACCACGCTCATTCGGATGCTAGCGGCGGCGGAAGAACCGACTACGGGGGAGATCTATATTAATGGCGATCGCTTGTTGCGGGATCATAGTAATCCCACTCTTAAGCGGCGTTTGGGATATTTACCCGATGACTATCCTTTATATGAGGAGCTGACGGTTTGGGATTATTTAGATTATTTTGCCCGTCTCTATCGTTTGCGAGAACCACGGCGCACCAAACGTTTACATGAAGTTATCGAATTAATCCAATTAGAGAATAAACGTAATAGTTTAATTTCTACCCTGTCACGGGGGATGAAGCAGCGCCTGAGTTTAGCCCGCACCATTATCCACGAGCCTATTTTACTGCTATTGGACGAGCCAGTTTCCGGACTTGATCCCATTGCGAGGATGCAGTTTCGGGAAATTATCAAAGTTCTGCAAGAAGCAGGAATGACGATTTTAATTTCTTCCCACGTTCTCAGCGATTTAGCTGAATTGTGTACTTCTGTGGGAATTATGGAACTTGGTTACTTGGTGGAAAGTTCTTCACTGAAACACTTGTATGAACGCCTATCTCATCAACAAATTATTATTTCTAGCCTAGGTAAAAAAGATGAATTAATAGGGGAATTAAAGAACAATCCCTTGGTAGAAGAATGGGAAAAAATATTGGGTAAAAATAGCCTCAGGGTGAATTTTTCTGGGAATGAAGAAGATTGTGCAAATTTATTGCGATCGCTCATTCAAGCCCAAATTCCCATCACAGAATTTCATTGTACCCAAGAAGATTTAGAAACAATTTTCCTCAAGCTAGGACATAAACAAGCATCTTAAGTCAAAGGGAATTTAGAATTTAGAATTTAGAATTTAGAATTATTATTCATGCACAATTTTCAATATTGAGAAAAGATAGTTATGATGCATAATTTCATAGATAGAGTGGGAGACTGGAACCCGCAATTGATGCGGGAATTAAAGGGAAGATTGAAGATATTTTATGTTGCGATCGCTGTCACTATATCCCTAGTTGGTCAACTTCTGCTTTTTCTATATCAGTTACAATATTTCCCCAGTGAAAAATACTCTCTAACAGCTAAATATTGTCATCTCAGACAGTTTTATTTAAGTCAGCAAAAACCAATTTATCCACAGCTTACTTCTCTGAGGAATCAATTAGCAAATGCTAGAAGAACTAAAACAGCCAATCCAGAATTTATTTCCGATTTACAAACTAAAATTCACAATTTAGAAACACAAAGACAGTCTTTGACTAATTTCTTAAGAAATAATTACTGCCCTACTGACCAAATTAATATGCAAACGTGGTGGCGCGACCACTGGGAATATATATTTCTTACTTTAAGTGTGGTTTTTATATTCACCCTATTAGTCGGCGGGACTTATTTATTAATTAACAATTTAGCTCAGGAAGAGAAACGAGGCACATTAAACTTTATTCGTTTGAGTCCTCAATCAGAAAACAGTATTGTAGTCGGCAAAATTCTCGGCGTACCAATTTTAATATATACTATTGTCCTCCTAGCTATACCTCTACATATTTTCGCCGGAATTTCTGCTAATATCCCCATCAGTTATATTCTCAGTTTTTACACAATTCTTACTGCTTGTTGTATCTTCTTTTATAGCCTTGCTTTATTGTTTGGTTTATTTAGTCGTGGGTTAAGCGGTTTTCAACCTTGGCTGGGAGCTGGAATAATGCTCTTATTTTTAATCGTGACCATGCAATTTGCATTTGAGGCTAACTATTACAATAATGCTGCTGTGTGGCTGAGATTTTTAAGCCCCTTTGATATGACTAAATATCTATTTCCTCATGTATTTAAAACATATAGAAGTAAATCCACTTTAGATGAATTATTATTTTTCTATCTACCAGTGGGTAAAACTTTACTCGGTTTAGTTATAGTCAATTTACTTAACTATGGATTTTGGAATTATTGGGTTTGGCAAGGATTAAAGCGACGTTTTCGCAATCCAAACGCAACTATGTTAAACAAAAAACATAGTTATTTGTTTGTCGCCGGATTTCAAATAATCATGTGGGGATTTACTCTACAAAATTATAGTAAGAGATATTGCTACAAGGGAAAAGATTTTTGCCCAGGAAATTTTCAATTTGATGTAAATCAACAAATAGCAGCTAATTTTCCAGTGATTATTTTCTTCAATGTGTTATTGCTATTTGGTTTGATTGCAATTCTTTCACCTCATCGTCAAGCAATACAAGATTGGGCAAGATATAGATATGAACGCTTTAATTCTTTCTGGCAAGATATAATCTGGGCAGAAAAAAGTCCAGCGCAAGTAGCAGTATTAATTAACATATTGCTTGTGACAATACCATTATTGACTTGGATTATTATTGCACCAATATTAAATTTTAATGGAGTTAACAGAAGCAAGTGGTGGATAGGTAATTCAGATAGAATTACAGTTATTTTAGGTTTAATCTTCTTTATTATCTTAATGACGATTTACTCTACTATCGTTCAAAGAATGCTACTTATGAAAACTAGTAAGCGTTCTTTATGGGCAGTAAGTACTATTGGTGCGTTAATGTTTTTACCTCCCATAATTTTGGGAATCCTAAAGATTTATCCCCAGAAATATCCCACTGTTTGGCTCTTTTCAACATTTCCTTGGGCTGGTTTAGAAGATTCAGCAATGATTGCAGTATTTTCAGCTTTGATTGTTGAATTTGCTGCTTTGGTATTGTTGAATTTTAATCTAATTCAGCAGCTAAAATTATTAGGAGAATCTGCCAGTAAAGCATTGATATCAAAAGTTTAGTAATAAGTTTGGTACTTCAACAATGGCCGCGCCCTAATTGCGTAGTGCTACAACTTAAATTTTATTAATGATAACTATCTCAGTACTAATGGATAAACTTGAACCATGATGCATAATTTAATGGATAAGTTGGGTGATTATAATCCTCAATTATTACGGGAAATTAAAGGCAGAATTAAACCAAGGAATGTCATCTTAGCAATTGCTATTTCTCTGATTAGTCAATTTCTCTTATTGATGGGTTTCTTAGCTTATTTGCCAAACTCTCCAGAACCTAGTCAGAAGATTTTCAATATTTCCAATCGATACTGTACGGGAAAGCTTGAATATGGACGACCACAATGTTTACTAGATAATTATGATAACGTCATTATTAACTGGGAATCTTGGTCTTTAGATATATTTATTTGGGTAAGTATTATTTTTACTTTTTCCCTTTTAGTCATGGGAACTTATTTACTCATTAATGACTTAGCCAGCGAAGAACGTCGAGATACTCTGAATTTTTTACGCCTGACTCCCCAAACACACCAAACTATTTTCATGGGAAAAATGATGGGAGTGCCGATTTTACTTTATCTTGCTATAGTCCTAACCATACCTCTACATTTATGGTCGGGATTTGCAGCAAATATTCCTTTCTACCTGATTTTGAGTTTCTACGGAGTTTTATTAGCTGCTTGTATTTGTTATTACAGTGCGGGTTTACTCTTTGCTTTAATTGGTTCTTGGCTAGGAGGATTTCAATCGTGGCTAGCTAGTGGAGCAGTTCTTGGTTTTCTGGCATTATCTATGAATGCTTTAACCCGTTTTAGTAGCGAATTCTCTTTATCATTTGTCAGGTTTTTAAATCCTTATTTTTTTATCCCACATATAGAGGACTCATTTAGATATGAATCTTGGGAAAAATGGCAAAATTTTCATTGGTTTTCTATAAATTTAGAATCGCAATATTTAGTTTTAGCAATATTCGCAATCATCAATTTTGCTGTTTTTAATTATTTTATTTGGCAAGGCTTACAACGATGTTTCCGTGACCCTAATAATACCATGCTTGCCAAGAGTAAAAGCTATGCATTCATGTCTTACTTTGCTATAGTAACTGTGGGATGTGCTAGCACAGATAGAATGGCAGAAAATATTTTCTACTTACTATTTTTGAATTTTTGTGCTTTCTTATATCTGGTAGCTGCAATTACTCCCCATCGTCAATCATTAATAGATTGGGCACGCTACCGTCACCTAAACTCCAAAAATGATAATTTCAGCAAGGATGCAATTCATAATGAAAAAAGTCCTGCCATAGTAGCTTTAGCTATTAATGCCATAATTGCGATCGCTTGTATAGCTGGTGTGGTGAGTATTGCTAATACCAATTGGACAGATAAAGTAAACGGCTTCATTGGTTTAGGGTTAGCTTTGAGTTTGGCAATACTTTACGTAGTCATAGTTCAGGTATCATTATTCATGAAAACTAGACATCGAGTCATCGCCTCTATTTTTATACTCGGTGCAGTGATGATATTACCCATAATTTTTGCGGCTGTATTATTCCATGATCCGAGGAAATATACTTTTGTATGGCTTTTTTCTGCCCTTGCTCCCATCTTTACTTTATCACTGAGTGAATCTAGAGTCATCGCAGAAGGATTATTAGCAACTGTATGTCATTTGGCGATCGCTGGATTTTTGATGAGTAGCTTGATGAAAAACTTGCGAAAAGCTGGAGAATCTCAAACAAAGGCAATGATAACCTAGTATCTGACAAGTCAACTTTGCTGGGAAATGTGGGGAATGAGGGAGTGAGTGTGGTGATATTTTTCTCTTTTGTCCTCCTTATCCCTCTCCCTTGCACTCTGCCCCCTTTCAGTCTTAACCATAAGTCTTTAACTGAAGATAATATTAATTATCCGACGAACAACTTGCCTTACGTTGAATATCTGCATTCAGGGCAGAAGTATACTGACTTTGATAGCTATTTTGCATTGCTGACCAATTACTGGCAATAGGCATTCGCCAACCAGTACCAAAGGCGCGGTCAGTAATTTTTAATCCAGGGGGAGCTTGTCGGCGCTTAAATTCAGCCCGTGCCAACATTTGCATGACTCGATCTACTACTACTGCATCGTGCCCAGCAGCTACAATTTGACTGGCTGATTCATGTTCGCGGACAAGACGTTGCAAAATGTCATCTAATATGTCATAGCTAGGTAAAGAGTCTTGGTCAATTTGACCGGGTTTAAGTTCGGCACTTGGTGGTTTGGTAATAATATGATGGGGGATGATTTCTCCTGATTCGTAAGTTCCATTGCTGGTAACTGATTCAAGTAATAGATTTTTTCCTTGACGATTTAACCAGCGACAGAGCGAGTATACACGGGTTTTAGGTACATCGGAAATTACCGCTAAACCACCATTCATATCTCCATAGAGAGTACAGTAACCCACTGCCATTTCCGATTTATTACCAGTAGATAGGAGTAAATGACCAAACTTGTTAGCGATCGCCATTAATAAGTTACCCCGAATCCGAGACTGGATATTTTCTTCCGCCAGTCCAAATTCGGTGCCAGTAAATAACTTACCCAAGGTTTTGTCATAACCTGCCATTAATTCTCCTATGGGTAATATTTGAGTCTTAATTCCTAGATTATGACTGAGTTCTAAGGCATCATTGACGGAGTGTTCTGAACTATAGGGGGAAGGCATCAGTACACCGAAGACATTTTCTTTACCAAGAGCAGCAGTAGCGATGGTTGCGACTAGGGCTGAATCGATACCCCCGCTCAAACCCAAAACAGCTTGAGAGAAGCGACATTTATGGGCATAATCCCGCACCCCCAAAACTAAAGCTTGCCAGATTTCTTCATCCTCACATTTGTATTGAGGGGTGATATTTCCTAGGGTTAAATCTTGTTGTTCGGGGTCAAATTCCACTATAATCACATCAGTAACAAAACCCTGGGAGCGACAGACTAATTCTCCTCGGCGATTGTAAGCAAAGCTTCTACCATCAAAAACCAAATCATCATTGCCCCCTACTTGATTCGTATAGATAATTGGTTGTTGAAAACGTACTGCACTGTGTTGAAAAATTGCTTCTCTCAGATCTTGTTTGCCGACATTATAAGGAGAAGCGGATAAGTTAACGATTAAATCTACACCTATGATTGATAGGTCAGAAATTGGATGGGCTGCATAATTGCGTTTGCCAAAAAATTCTTCATCATTCCACAGGTCTTCGCAAATTGTCACACCAATATCGATACCATCTAAGTTGAAATAATTTGCTTCAGAGCCTGGTTCAAAATAACGTCTTTCGTCAAATACATCATAGGTTGGTAACAGCCGTTTATGAAAGATTTTTTGTACTTTGCCATCTAGTAACAAAGCCATACTATTAAATAAATTTTTCCCACCATTAATAGATGCTTGGATATTTTTTGTCGCTATTCCCACTAATACTGCTAAATTGGGTGGTAAGTCTTTTGCTAATTGCTGCAAATTCATATCCATAGCAGTAATAAAACTAGGATTTAGTAGTAAATCCCGTGGTGGATAGCCACATAAAGATAATTCTGGAGTTAATAATAAACCTGCATCTTGAGCAACGGCATTTTGTGCAGCTGCAATGATTTTTTGGGCATTTCCAGATAAGTCACCAATTATGGGATTAAGTTGAGCAATTGCTATTTTCATGGTTAGAATTTCACTCTAAAAACACTTTCACTTCAATCAACACAAATCAAATTAATTCAGGATAATTTATCATGTATAATCCCTTGCTACTCGATGAGAAAGTCTCCGGCGTATATAACACTGCGAAATTAGGGCGCGGACATTTTTGAAGGCTAAAACTTATGAACAGTAATACCATTCTTATGTGAGGTTGCACAGAATTAATGGGCTAAAAGCCTTATATATAGGTACTAGTCATATGCGACTTCATAAAAAAATGGTATAAACTTATTACTTATTACTTATTACTTGCCTAGGATTGAATTAGACTGGGATGAATATCCTGGAGGGTAGTACAACCAGTTAATGCCATTGCCAAATCCAACTCATCCCTTAGTAACTCAATAATATGTTGTACTCCTTGGCTACCAGCTACAGCCAATCCCCACAATATAGGACGACCCACCAGTACTGCTTTTGCACCTAATGCCAAAGCTTTCAGGATATCTGTACCACGACGAATACCACCGTCCATAAGGACTTCTGCTTGACCCCCTGCTGCGGTGACAATTTCTCCCAAAGCATTAATAGTCGCAATTGCTCCATCCAATTGTCTACCTCCATGATTGGAAACTATGATCCCATCTGCCCCATGTTCAACTGCTCGCAAAGCATCGTCACCTCTTAAAATACCCTTAATTACTAATGGTAAAGGAGATAGCGATCGCAACCATTCTACATCTGCCCAAGTCAACCCCGGATCTAATTGTTCGGCAAAATAAGCAAACAATCCTGACTCTCCAGCTTTTTGAGTAATTTTCAGGTCGTTCCATGTCGCAAAATTTGCCAAGCCCATCCCTGGAGGTAAAACAAACTGATTGCGAGCATCCCTTTCCCGACGACCGATTAGAGGTGCATCCACTGTCAAACACAAAGCTTGAAAACCATTGTGATAAGCACGTTCTACCAAAGACTTGGTTAATCCACGATACTCCGAAGGAGTCGCTACGCGATCGCGATGTACATATAACTGAAACCACTGATTACCTGCTTGTTTGACAGCAGCAACTTCCTCTATACTTTTGGTAGCCATTGTACTTAGTACCATGATGATACCCATCTCAGTCGCAGCTTTGGCTGTGGCAATTTCTCCGGCTGGATTGGCTAAACACTGAAAAGCCATCGGTGCAATTAGTATTGGTAGCTCCTGGGATTTGCCTAAAATTTGAGTACTTAAGTCCCGTTGACTCACATCCACCAACATTCGGGGACGGAGTTGAAAATCCTCAAAGGCAGTCCTATTTTTTCGTAGGGTAATTTCATCTCCAGCACCACTGACATAGTAATCCCAAGCCATTTGAGATAGATGTTTTTTTGCCTGCGTTTCATACTCAAATAAATTTAGGGGTTTCATAATATGGCGCTACGCGCAAGTAATAAGTAATAAGTTTTCTGTTCATAGGTTTGGGCCTTAAAAAATGTCCTAACATAATTGCGTAGTGATATATTAGTGAATTTCCATAACTAGGAATGGTAGCCTAGATGGTATTCAATTTGCCTCAGGGTGTTCACGGTAATAGAAATTTAATTTTTAGAAGATAAAAACTTTAACAAAGTATTAATAAATCCATGTTGTATAGCTAGATTCTACTAATGGATAAAATATTCATTTCTAGCAGATAAATAAACCTATTAGATGTCAGTTAAAGCCTGAACTTGATAAACTAAATAAACACCAGTGGTTTATCTTTCAAAGGAGCAAAAGCTTCAGCATCAAATTTATACAGACTTGCAGGACGACCTGCACCTCGAGATGTTTTGATTCCCGTATCAGATAAGAAACCCAGCTTTAACAACCGCGCCCGAAAATTAGAATAATCTGCAAAATTTTCTCCTAAAACTGTGGTATACAACTGATACAAATCATTTAAAGTAAACATCTCTGGTAAAACATCAAAAGCCACAGGACTATATTCTAATTTATTACGCAAGCGCCTATTACCATAAGCTAAAAGTTCCTGATGGTCAAAAGCTAATTGAGGAAGTTGCTTGACTGGATACCAAGCTATATCTGGAAAGCCATCAGTAATCAATTGTGCTTCTTCAAACCTGACTAAAGCAAAGTAACTCACCGATAAATAACGTACCCCATAACTCCTGATATCTTCTCGCGGATCCCGCTCTGGCCCACCAAAGCTATACAATTGTTCGAGATAGAGATTTTTGACTTTAATTTTTTCTGCCAGGATGCGATAGGCAGCATCTTCTAAAGATTCACCTTGACGTACTAGAGTCCCAGGAAGACTCCAAGAGCTGCAAAATGGTTCTTGCTGTCGCCTAACTAACAGGGCTAACAGCCGATTTTGAGTGGTATCTACAGAAAAAATCACATTATCCACACCTACCTTAAAATCAGCCAAAATTTGTGGTTGATTTATAGGGTTGATAATTTGTTTGGGGTTTGTTCCTGCCATTGGTACAATTTCTTTTGATGAATATAGTCAACTACTGGAGGTATGAGGGCTTGATCATCACCATGTTTCCGATATTCTGTGGAGGAAACATTCAATCCGGTGAGGTTAGCGATCGCAATTTTTCCCCCCAATTGTTGGATTTTATGCAAACTGGACTCATCTATTACATATCCTGGTCTGGGTATAACTAGTAATTGCACTTGCTGCAACAAGTCTTCAATCCGATACCATTGGGGTAGCTGAGTGAGTAAATCGGCACCAATAACTACAGTAAAGTCAGTGTTTTCGCCCCAACGTTTTTTGGCTTTTTCTAGGGTTTCTATGGTTCTAAAACTGCTCAATTCTTGTTCTAAGGCAATATTTTGTTTGGGGGTTTGAATATCGGCAATTAATAGCTGTAACATTGCCGCGCGATGTTCTAAAGGTGTAAGCTGAGTTTTAAAGGGATTATTGGCAGCCCACACAGCAATGCGATCGTAATCTTGAGATAACCAACTCATAATCGCTTGATGCCCTGCGGTGGGAGGATCGGCACTAGTCCCAAATAAAGCTATTCTCATCATTCTTGGGATTTTAGATTGTGGATTTTGCGGCAAGTTGAGCCAAATTTTCCAGACGGATTTTGGATTTCCTCAAACTTTACACTAGAGCAATTAAATCAATTATCAGCATTCAAATCATAAATTAATATAGCGGTACAATGGTTCAAATAAGGAAATATCAATAAATAATTATCCTTTTGCCTAAGTATGAATTATTAATAAACAATTGTGTTGTGAATCCTTTTCTTCGTTTGTGTTGTCAATTCCTGCAATGCTGGAGAAATATTCACTGTCACTAATTGAGGACTATGCAGTTGTCTGGTTGCTGCTGGTAAACTAGCAACGGATGCGATAGTATGTTGACGAATTGCAGCCAAAGTTGCTGGAGGTTGTAATTGCTTGCCATCCTTCATCACCAGTTGTAATAATGGTTTTTCTCCCAGAGATTTTTCTGTGATTAATCCCAATGTATCAGCTTTGATCTTATCCCTTTCCCAGGAACGAAAAATCTGCTTGCGTCCCGGATAAGTTGCTTTACCCTGAGATTTTTTCATGACTGGAATTCCTTCAATATCCACTAGTTTATAAACCCCATTTACAGGCTTACCTGTTACTAGTTTGGTTCCCACTCCATAAATATCAATTTCTCCCCCGGCTGCTTTGAGTCGAGCAATTTCTATTTCATCTAAATCGCCACTAGCTACAATTGATACTCCTGGTAAAAGCGATCGCACCTGTTTTGATAAGGCGACTAAATCTCCTGAATCTAAACGGACTCCAGCTAATTCTATTTCCCCCCCATTGACTTTTTTAGCTAACCTCTGGGCAGCAGCAACAGTGTCGTAAGTATCAATTAACAGTGGTGCCCCTGGAAAATACCGATGAAATGCTGCAAATGCTTCATCTTCACTCCCTTCCATTGCCGCTAGTGCCATGACCAAGGCGTGAGCCATAGTACCACTAGGTTTTTCTCCTAACTGTAACGCAGCTAACACATTTGATGTGGCGTTGAAACCTGCTGCTAAGGCTGCCCTGGCTGCCCACAGAGAGCCCTGGGGACTAAAAGCTCTCCTGGTGCCAAATTCCAATAACTTTGCTTCTTCTCCGGCTACATCCCTAATTCGTGCGGCTCTAGTAGCAATTAAAGTTTGATAATTAATGGTATTCAGTAAGTAAGTTTCCACTAACTGTGCTTGCCATAAAGGTGCTTCTACCCTTAACAAGGGCTGATTGGCAAATACCGCCGTACCTTCAGGCACAGCCCACACATCCCCCGTAAATATTCCCGACTCTAATAATAACCAAAAGCGATCGGGTACATGGGTAAAAATTCCTGTTGCTTGTAAAGCTGCTATTTGCGAGCCACTAAAACGAAAATTTTGTAAATAATCTAATGCCTGTGCCAGTCCCATGGCAATTAAATAACCAAAATCTGTTGGCAGATGTCTGATGAATAATTCAAAACTTGCCCTTTTTGTTTCTACTCCTTCCCCTGTATAACAAGCTGCCATTGTCAATTGATAAAGGTCTGTTAGTAGACTGTAATCTTCTACAGACAAATTCATGGTATGTTGTCCTGAAAGTCTTTAACTATATTTATAGTAAATTTCACTATAAATAATGTCAAGGGTATCTGACTTTTCACAGTATGTGTAAAATTCAGGGTCTTATAGGATTTTGGATTGTGGAAGAGTTACTAAATAAATAAGCTTTTCAAATTCCCATCTGTCTCATTCTTTTTTCAAACAAAATGGTATAACTTATTCATAAGACCAATTGCTGAAAACTTGATTCGTTGGTAATATCATCAAAATCGATATCAGTTTTTGCCTGTTCTTTATACTGGGGATTCAAATTAATTGCTTGTTGAAGATTTTCCACAGCTAATTCAACTTGGCGTTGTAGAGCATAGCAAGCTGCTTTGTTATAAAAAGCATTGGGGTAGTCTGGTTTAATTTTTAAGGCTTGATCGAAACTTTCCATTGCATCGTCATCATAACCCATCATCACCAATACATAACCCCTGCGATTCCAAGCTTTGTAGGCTTCGGGATTAATTTTCACTACTTGATCAAAAGATGCGATCGCTGGCTCATATTCTCCCAATTCTTCCAATGCCATACCTCTATTTAACCAAGCAGTAGCATCTTCTGGTTGATATTGTACGGCTTTATCAAAGGATTTAAAAGCTTCTTGGTGGCGACGCAAATTACCGAATGCTACCCCCAAATCGCACCAGGCTTGATGGTAATCTGGTTTGATTTTTATGGCTTGATGATAGCAACCGATGGCTTCTTTATATTTCTTCAACCGACCCAAGGCAATACCTTTATTTAACCAGATGATCGGATTATCTGGTTGAATTGTTATCGCTTTTTCGTATTCTGTGATCGCTTGTTCATACAGTTTCTGGCTCAAAAGCGATTCTCCCTGCTTGATGTAATCATCTACTTGAGATACATCACCAGGGGAAGTAACTTCTACTGCTGAAGATGGGGAGCTTTGCTCTACTTCCGGTAGAGGTTTTTCCTTGTCATCTGCTTCTTGTCCAGGGGGAATTACTGGAGATTCTTCTACTATGGATGTATCAGATATATCTTCTACTGGAATTGCTTCCACCTCTTCTATGACAGCAATATCTTCATCCCCACTTACTTTTATATCTTCAACCTTTAATACTGGTTGCTGAGAAATTTCTATGGGCGTAGTGGTAACATCCTCCGTTGGCTCTGGAATAATTTCCTCTAATATTTGCTCTCTACGGGCTTGACTGTAGGTTTGCCATTCTGAAAGCTGAGAAACAAAATCAGCTTCTATTTTTTCCAGTCTTTGGACAATCCTCAGTTTTTGTGCTTGAATGTAGGATTTCAATTCTGAAAATTGAGACTTAAACTCAGAACCAGATTTTTCTAAATCATCAACAATAAAATCTTTGCGTCTTTGAGTCTCTTCCAGTAATTGTGACAACTGAGAAGATAATTCTGGTTGTAATTTTTCTACCCCTTTGAGAATGCGTTGCTTTTCCTGTTGTGCATCCGTGTACAAGTTGACGATTTGGGATTTAGTTTGAGCAATCACCTGCGATAAATCATCCACAGCTTGCTGCTGCTGGCTTTCTAACGTTTGTTGTAATCCTGATAGCTGGGATGCAAATTCTGGCTCTAATTCTGCCATCCTGGCTAACATAATTCGCTTTTCTGACTGAGCTTCTAACTCTAAGCCTTCCAACTTGGATTTGACCTGAGAAATAGATTGCAATAAATCTTCTAAGGCTTGTTGCTTTTGCTGTTGAGCACCTAATTTTAACTCCGACAACTGGGCTGCAAATTCTGGTTGTAATTCTGTCAATCTTTCCACCAGAATTTGCTTGTCCTGCTGGGCTTCTATCTGTAAAGTTGCTAACTGAGATTTGGCTTGTTCAATGGACTGGAGAAAATCTGTCAATCCCTGCTGCTGCTGTTGCTGAGCACCTAATTTTAACTCCGATAACTGGGCTGCAAATTCCGGTTGCAATTCTGTTACCTTTTCCACCAGACTTTGCTTTTCTTGCTGTGCTTCCCGGTGTAAGTCAGAAAACTGAACCAGTAATTCCTGATTTGATTTTTCTAAATCATCAAATAGACTCTGATACTTTTGTTGGGATGTTGCTTGTAATTCAGATATTTGCTGTTGCACATCTGTTGTCAACTCCCCAAACTTTTCTACTGTTACATCCCTCTGTTGCTCAATCCCTAACTGTAATTCCGTAATTTGTGCAGAAAAATCTGACTCCAAAGTACCTATTGTTTGTTGAGATTCCTGAATTTGTGCTGACAACTCAGCCAATAATTTTTTCTTCTCATCAGCAACATCAGAACTCACCACAGCTAAATTATCTTGTTCCTTATGAATCTGATGTTGTAATACCCCTACTTCTCTAGTTAACTCATCAGTAATATTCTTAGCTTGTTTGATATTATTTTCAGCCGTTTCCTTCACCTTAGTTAGCTGAACTTGTAAATTTTCTAACTCCTGGATTTGTGCGATCGCTCTGTCAACAATTTCCCGAATCACAGCTCGCCGCAAAAACCAAAATAAAGCAACCACTGTTACGGGAAATGCAATCAGAATTACCAGACTAAACCCCAGTAAAATCTGCGTACCCCCAACAGCACGCTCTACCTCTGACTTTACTTGTGTTTGAATTTGTGAGTCTGTGGACAACTGTGCTAACCTCTGCTCTGGAGAGTTTGTGGTTTGAGCAGAAACACCATCAACGGAAAGCAGCAATGACGAAAATACCACAGTGCTTTGTAAAACCAGGGTGTACATGAATTGATGCTTGATTTTCATATTACTGCTAATTAGTCAAGAGCCATCTCTGGTTAGGTTAGCAATTTTATTATATATGTGAAGCGATCACCACGGGTTTGCTATTCTTCTGTTGGCGGTGTCATTGGTAAACAAATTTTGTGCTACTTTGACCATGATTAAACCATAATTTGATTTGGTTATGGCTGACCAATATGCGTCAAAGTCACAGGGGGTTGATATTTGAGATTATGAACAATGGCGACTTAGATTTAGTAGTATTAACACTGTACATTATTGGTATAACTTATACCTTCAACCGCATGGTTGACTCCATTGCCGATCAAATGAAGGTAGAATTCGATAGCAAAAAAACTATTGCCGAACAGCTCAAAACACAAAATCTGGAAGATCAACTAGAGATTTCCTTTGGTTTAAAAGGAATGTATCCCATAGATGAGCCTAACACTTTATCAATTAGTATCAAAAACAAATCTGAAAATTTGGCTATTTATGTTGATTGGGATAATAGCTCCATTGTGGGCATTGACAAAAGATCCCGGCGAGTAATTCGCCAATCTCCCGATTTGATTCGAGATTTAGCCGTACCCCAAATACCTAGTTTAATTGTTCCGGGTAAAACCCTCAAAGAATCAGTTACCGCCGAAGATGTGTTTAAACGGGATCAAGAAACTGGAACATACTCCCCCGGTACTCCCATCGCTAATATTCCTGGACTCAGTAAGGGAAAAAAAGACCAGAAAAAGCAGTATAGCGACTTCATGCAAAGAAAACTAGAGTTTGAGTTTTCCCTAGATTTGGTGTTACGGATATCGGAAACAGCTTACGGTGTCACTCAAGGTCAAAATATTCCCCCAGTTTGTATTCTTAACTGCCCCTTTGTGATTCGTAAACTTTCTTGGACTTATGCCCTGCCTTGGAATAAGAAGAAGTAAACCACCATCAAGAAATTAGCAATTAATTTTAGTATGACAAGATGCCACATAAATACTACACTGGATAGTGGGAGAGAGTAGGCGTAGGCGGTTACAGATCTGTATGAATTACTGATTTGAGGAAAGTCCGGGCTCCCGAAAGACCAAACTTGCTGGGTAACGCCCAGTGCGAGTGATCGTGAGGATAGTGCCACAGAAAAATACCGCCCCTCGATTTTAGATTTTATCTGGAATTTTAGATTTTAGATGCAATCCAAAATCCAAAATCCAAAATTGCAAGGGGTAAGGGTGCAAAGGTGCGGTAAGAGCGCACCAGCAGCATCGAGAGGTGCTGGCTCGGTAAACCCCGGTTGGGAGCAAGGTCAAAGGAACTATGGTTGGTCTTTTACCA
Source organism: Calothrix rhizosoleniae SC01 (assembly GCF_900185595.1). Taxonomy (GTDB): domain Bacteria; phylum Cyanobacteriota; class Cyanobacteriia; order Cyanobacteriales; family Nostocaceae; genus Calothrix_A; species Calothrix_A rhizosoleniae. The sequence goes on along the minus strand of NZ_FYBH01000217.1, from coordinate 3,369 downwards.
GTTCCGTAAAATTAGAGCCGCTAGAGGTGTCTGGTAACAGACATCCCAGATAGATAACCGCCCTCATCAGCTTATTGCTAATGAGAACAGAACCCGGCTTACTACCAACTCTCTCCTTCCCATTCACAGTTGTCTCTACTAATTGAGATTATTTATTTAGATACTTCTGCTTAAAAATCCAGCAAATAAAGTTTACTGAGGTTCGTTGTGAGCGATAAACTATTGGTATAAGCACTAAAGTACTTACATACAAATTGCTTAGCTTGAGCTGAGTAAACATCAAAAACTTATTTTTATAATCTAAAATGATTTGATGAAACTTGCTTATCCACGTCGTCAACGGCAACTCGAAACTTTAGTTAAAAAATTCGGCTTGTCACTAGAAGCACCGATAAAGTGGGAGTTACTCGACTTAGCACTTACCCATCCTTCTGTTTCTGACTCAGAAAATTATGAACAATTAGAATTTGTCGGAGATGCAGTAGTACGGTTAGTGGCGGCAGTCGTTTTATGGGAAAATTATCCAGATTTCCCTGTGGGAGATTTTGCGGCGATTCGTTCTGTATTGGTAAGCGATCGCATTTTGGCAAAGTTAGCCAAGGAATATGGTTTACAATTATACTTACTGGTAGCTGGTAGTGCTAGTGGCGATCGCATGGGTCAACAATCCCGGTTGGCTGATGCTTTTGAAGCTGTTCTCGGCGCTCTTTATCTCAGCACCAATAATTTAGATTTAATCCGTCCCTGGTTAGATGATCACTTCCGCCGACTAGCTGCCGAAATTCGCCGTGATCCTGCGCGATTAAATTATAAAGCGGCTTTACAAGAATGGACTCAAGCCCAATTTAAGGTCTTACCAGAGTACCGAGTTGTAGAAATATCCTCACCATCGCACAATCAGGAGCGCTTCATTGCTGAGGTGTGGTTACATGAAGACAAATTAGGTCAGGGTAAAGGACGTTCTATTAAAGCAGCAGAACAAGCTGCGGCTAAAGTAGCTTTTCTGTCTATTGAGCATCCGCAAAAACCCTGAACTCAAACTATTGCTCAGGTGCTGATAATCAGTTTGTAGTCAGTTTTGACAATTTAATGAATAAAATTAAACTTGCCGTTGTTGGTGTGGGACGTTGGGGTGTAAATTTACTCAGAAATTTTGTTGCCCATCCTCAAGTCCAAATTGCAGCGATCATTGACCACCATCCAGAACGCTTGGCGGCAGTTAAACAACAATTTAACTTAGATGATAGAGTCTTATTAACAACTCAGTGGCAAGATATTGGGGAATTGCAAGGATTGGAAGCAGTCGTTATTGCTACTAATGCTTCAACTCACTACCCTTTAATTAAATATGCTCTGCAACAAAAATACCATGTTTTAGCTGAAAAACCCTTAACTCTCGCACCTGATGAATGTCAAGAACTTTGTCAATTAGCTGAATCTCAACAAAGACTACTGATGGTTGACCATACTTATTTATTCCATCCAGCAGTAGAAAAAGGACAAGCAATTATTAATGGTGATAAATTGGGCGATTTACGTTATGGTTATGCCAGTCGGACTCATTTAGCTCCAGTCCGCCAAGATGTAGATGCTTTGTGGGATTTGGCTATCCATGACATTGCCATCTTCAATTATTGGTTAAATCAGACACCTGTAAGTGTAGAAGCCAGGGGTACGGTGTGGTTGCAACCCCAAGAAGAATTAGGAGTTGATAATCCATCCCCAGGGCTAGCAGATCTAGTGTGGGTAACTCTAAACTATGCTAGTGGCTTTCAAGCATATATTCATCTATGTTGGCTTAATCCTGACAAGCAGAGACGCTTAACGATGGTAGGTAGCCGTGGTTGTTTGATTTTTGATGAGATGTCCACAAATGCCCCTTTGACCATATTACATGGTGAATTGAAACATGAAGAATATCAATTTATCCCTGTAAATCAGAGACAAGAAATATTACCAGTACCTAAACAGGAGCCATTACAAAAAGTTTGCGATCGCTTTATTCGTAGCATTATCCATAATACTCCCATAGAGGTTTCATCTGGTGAGGTGGGTACAGAGTTAGTCACAATTTTATCTGCTTTGACAATTTCTCTCCAGTTAGGAGGTAAAACGATTCCTGTTGATATAGCAAATAAGTAGGGCTTGCTGAAAAAGTCCTTTGGTGAGGGTAGGGAGTAGGGAGTAGGGAGTAGGGAGTTGGGAGTGGGGAGCAGTTCCAGCCTCTTTATTTCTACTCTTTTTGCCAGAAAAAATAACAGATGCAAGGATTTTAAACCTAAAATCCTAATTTATTTGCACGCCCTTCCCCAATAAAATAGCCTCAAAGCATTGATAAATCGATATTTTTCAGTTATTCAGCAGACCCTAAGTCCCGTTAAGCGCACCCTCATACAGAATTGGTATTAGTCTCTCCTGAAAGTTTGTACACAACCAAGAATGAAAATACCTCTTCCTGACTCCCGACTCCCGACTCCCGACTCCCGACTCCCAACTCCCTGCTCCCTGCTCCCTGCTCCCTGCTCCCCTGCTTCTTCCTGACTCATTTCCCATAAAAGGAAAAATTTGATTAAATACTAGAGTTACTACTCAAGTTAACTCTCAAGTGCGATTATCATCAGACAATTCCCTGGGAGCATCGCCAGTACAAGATAGCTTTGCTATTAGCTTTGCACCCTTATCTGTAGAAGAAATTTATAAATTAGCTGATACTGCGGCAAATGGTGCAGTAGTAATTATGAGTGGGACGGTTCGCAACCAAACTGATGGTAAACCAGTAGTTTACCTGGAGTATCAAGCATATGAACCGATGGCGAAGCAAGTGTTCAATCAAATTGCTAGAGATATTCGTCAACAATGGTCGGATGTTACTCGGGTGGTAATTCATCACCGCATCGGACATTTACAGATAGGAGACATTAGTGTTTTAGTGGCTGTAGGCTGTCCCCATCGTGCTGAAGCATTTGCAGCTTGCCGTTACGCTATTGATACTTTAAAACACAATGCTCCCATATGGAAAAAAGAACACATAAGTACTCCAAATGGCACAATTACATCAAGTTGGGTAAATATTGGTGCTTGTGAGCAATCTGGAGAACCTTGTTAAGAGTTCCCTGTTCCCTGTTCTCTTTCCCCCACTCAAGGACTTTTTCAGCAAGCCCTAATTAGGGTCTGCTGAATAACTGAAAAATATTGATTTATCAATACTTTGAGGCTATTTTATTGGGGAGGGGGTGCAAGGAAATTAGGATTTTAGGTTTAAAATCCTTGCATCTGTTATTTATTCTGGCAAAAAGAATAGAAATAAAGAGGCTGGAACCACTCCCCACTCCCTACTCCCTACCCCCACCAAAAGACTTTTATGCCTAA
>NZ_FYBH01000028.1 GCF_900185595.1 Calothrix rhizosoleniae SC01 | reverse complement strand
AAGATTCCCAGCCTCTGCCAGTACTTTGGCATTATCGAGGGCAAAACCTACTTGCATGGCCATTTGGGAGAACCATCTAATTTCATGCTCTTGCCAATGACGGGTTTGGGAACATTGATGGGCAACTAATAAACCGAATAATTCCCCTTGGTTGAGAATTGGTGCCACCAAATGTGCCTTGACTTCCAGGTTCTCCAGTTGCTCAATGTAACAAGGGGTAAGATTTGCTTCATAAATATTATCCGTAGCTTTCACCCTGCCATTTTGGTACTGTTCGATGTACCTAGCTGCAAAACAAGGATCTTCAATTATCAGACCAAAAGCCTTTGTGAAGCCAGGAGCAACCGATTCAGCAATTACCACTCCCTCAGATTCTGGGTTAAGTCCATAGACTATAATGCGATCGCATCCTATGACTCGACGAATTTCCTCCGTTGCAGTTTCCAGAATATCTTCCTGCTCAACAGAAGCACGAATCAACCTCACTACATCAGTGAAGGAATTAGTCCATTCCACATGAAGATTTGCTAGTTGTTGGTAAATCCTTACTGATTCAGATTCTTCAACAGCCCCTTTCTGAATATCTAAGGATTGAGATTCAGAAAAATTCTGCTCTGGATAAGAAAGACCTTGACCATTTGTGGGTGTGTTAGGGTAGTTCTGTGTCATTTGATGTGAAAAAAACAAAAGGACATTTACAGGCTACAAGCAGCCTGATTGGAGTTATAATTCCACAGATTTTAGGGGTAGATGCACACCAAGAAACTGGCTTTATTGCCGGTAAGTCATTAAGCAAAATTACTTATGTCTCTATTTTTCTTTACGTTATTCGGTAAAGAATAAAAAATGTATAATTTTGCACAATTATTTCTGAAAATAATTCAGCTAATAAAAATAGTATATTATTGTAAAGAATAAAAAATACAACATTAATTGCGATCAAACAAAAAAATTTAAATCCCTTTAGAACGTAGCATTCACAACATAGTGCAACTCTGGCATTTCCAAAGGTTGGCACAGCAATGTATCTAAAAGCTCCGGAAATTAGTGATGCAATCATTTATTTTTCTGCACACTGTTAATCCAACGTTAACTCGCTGAAATGACGTTATTACCATCCTGTGGAAGAGCCACCCCGCAGGAGCATTCACTGAATCTTATAGTTGATAGGGGTGGTTATAGGATTGCATTGCGACAGTGGTATTCTCCTTGAGTGCAAGCGATTTTCACTGACTTCAGCTACCAGCTTTCTAATTAGGCTGAATTAAATGTTACATTAACAGAACTTACGCAATTGGCACCGCAGCGATCGCTATTTTATAGTATGTTTGTATTATAAGCAAGATTTTCTGAAATCAGAGTTTTTTAGAATTGTTAATAGTAATTATAAGAGTAAATTTCGAGTATTATTTTTATGGGAGAATAATTACAGGGTGCATTAAGAAACCAATTAAGGTCGTCTTCAAAGAAATCATATAGCTTGTGCTATGTTGGTTTGGCTAAGACTGAAAAATTTAGCTTACAAAACAGGTCAAACTATTTATAAAATCAAGCATAATTTGCTTGATAATTATTTAATAGAGCAACTAAAACGTCCGGATATTGCTATGTCAATAGTTTAGTTGTTAGGCGCTTGGTGCGGCGTAGCCGCACCATTGCTTGTGCCAGTTGCGTAAGTCCTGTCTTTGTTGGGGTGTGAGAGCATCCCATCTTTCCATCCTTACCCAAGAAGTATCCGGGGAACGAGTTGCACCATTAGGAAGTTTAAAACCAGTGGAAGAATCAAAAGCTTTGCCCAAATTATTTTGACGGTTCCAAATACCCAAATCAATATAAATTTCAAAATTGCGGTTTCCTGTTTCTCCTCCAGTGGGTGACATGATAATTAATTCCCCTTCAACAGTTAATTTCAATCGTAACTCTTTATTGACTGCAACTAGTTGCTCAAATTCTTCATCTGTAAATTTCAACGCTGGAGGTAATTGTAGTGTTAAAGCAGTCATAATCCAATAAGGTTCAGTTAAGAACAATGGTAGGTTGGGGAGCCACTCCGTTGCGGAGGTTCCTCAACCTACGCCAAAAAATATTCCAGTTGCGTAAGTCCTATATCTGTTTAGATTTTAATTTCAATTCAAATTTGGAGTTGAGTGTAAGTAAGTATCAATGACTTTAAGTTGGTTGTCCTGTAACTTCAGGTGAGCTTCCTCCTCCACTTCCGGCTGCACCAAATTTATTCCCCTTAAACCACTCAGACTTTAGAAGTGACCACCAAGCAGCAGTCAGTCCAGCTAATACGTAATCATAAGGAATCCAACCATAACCATTTATTCCCCATTCAGTTCCCCAAGAATTCCTGATTAAGAATGCTCCTTTGGAATCTTCTTTTCGGTTTGCACACTTAATGAGTTTATAATCATCATACCCAACTGCAACTACTGTATGCCCACCAACAACACTATCCTTATCTGCATCTGGGAATGAAATGTGACCAAGTTCATTAGATTCCTCATAAACAGATGTATAAACTGTAAAACCAAAAATACAAGGAAAACCGGCAGCTAAAACAGCCTTAATTTGAAACAACAGGCTTTCTTTTGAAATCCCTGCATAATCTAGAAGAAAGTATTTAAGTGCTTGATAGTTCTGAGCATAAGCATAAGTGTAAGGAGGTGGTTCTTCATTTACCTTAGTTTCCTCATAAGACCAAGATTCCTCTGGTGGTACACCATATAGCGCCATAACCTTTATTGTTTCTCGTATAGATGCTCCTACATCTTCTGTAATATTCATTTTTTTACGTGCAGCATTATAGAGAAATAGAGGAGACGCACTTACATTCTCGTTAAAATTTCGATTGACGAAGTACTCAAATAATGATGTTGCAGCAAATGCTGTGCATGAGTTTAAGCGCCCTTGATCTCTAACGGGAGAACACCAAAAACTCAAATCTACTACTCTAGGAAGAAGACAGTATGGAACTTTATTTTTCTTCTGTATTTCTTGACATTCTTCAATAAAAGAAATATCAGTTACTGGAATACGTAGATTCCAAGTTGGAAATAAATCTAGTGTTTTGTTGACACTTGAATGACTTTGATAAATAATTTCAAAAACATCTTGTCTATCAAATAGATTATATGTATTATCTTTCAATTCTGGAGAAAATGATTTATTCTGCCGATAAAAATAATTAATATATTTTCTTCCCAAGAAGCATAAAAAGATAATAGTATCTTTATTTTTATTGGAGATGTTCTTTTCTCGAATATGATTTATCTCCATTGTAATAATAGATTCAACTTTTTTAATAGCATCTTCTACCAATTGCTTATCTGAATAATCTAAACTTGTGTGTAATACATCATAGGAGTTGCTGCCATTATCATCATTATCTAATGAGTATATATTATCAAATTTTTTAATCCCTATTTCTATTATTTTGTCAAGATTCATTTCTCTATGTTGAGCAATAGGAGATATCAGTTTTATTATTGCTGAAACTATCGGTTCAAGTACATAAGATTTACCTAATATATCTTTGTTGACTATGTAGGATTCTAAGAATTTATAAATGTGATTTTTATTTATCCAATAATTAGGTTTAATAGCATTTCTCCAGTGCTTTTGTAATTTGTGTTCAAAAAAATCTTTTTGTACTTTAATATTCTCTAGAAAGTCATATTCAAAAAGTATCTGTCTAATTTCTTCTTCATATTCGTGATAATAATTGATAAAATCACGACATTCTTCGTATATTTGTATTACTACCCTATCAATCAAAAATGTAAATATTGTATCGATTACTACATTCGGCATTGATTGATAAACGGATATCAGCCTAATTTTTGATAGACTTTGCTTATTATCTTTATCTTGAATGATTTCTTCTATTTTTTCCTTGTCATTTTTCTGAGATTTTGATAATTTGTCAATGATTTCTCCCATTTCTTTTTCGGCATTTTTCTTAAAGTTTAATAATTTTTCTTCGTTATTAATCAAATCGTTAAATGTAGTATAAGTTTCCAAGCCAAGCACACCATCCGCATATATTTGTGAGCTCAGTTGGAATAGTTTAACTAACTCTTGGCTGATTACATCATATCTTTCTTCATTCATCCATTCTGCTATCCAGATTATCATTTTTTCTTTTTATTTATAATATGAATAAAATTTTCAATTTGTTCTGAATCTGATTCCGAAGAATCTGATTGGCTATATTGTGATTGCAATATAGTTTTAAAATATTTTCCCAATAATTCATTTGGGAAATATTCGCTTATTATTAAAAGAGCAAGATATTTTTTTAAACTTAGTATGTGTTGCTGTGATAATCTCCTTTTATAAGGTAATTTATTCAGTGTTTCTCCTTGTTGTTGATCTATATCACTATATCTATAAAGTTTGTGATGTTTGACATCTATAAAAGTTACACTACCTAATATGCCTCTTATTTTTTCAGTAGCATTTTCTATCGCTTGATGATTATCTGTGCTGCTAAAACCCCTTGGAATATTGATTTCATGTTCCAAAAACTTCATGAAAGCTTCTGCTATCTTTTCAAGCTCACCAGTTTTTCCCTCTACCTTCAATCTAAGTTTTTCTTCATTATCAATATCGTAATCTCGTAGGTCTGGATATTCTGGCAACCAACCTAGCCCCTTCTTTTTCCAATCAATTTTTTGATTTTGGTCTTTTTTCTGATTCATTATATATATCCTCTTGATTTTTCCAGATTTTATGAATTACTCAATTTTTTTTCATCAAAAAATATCTGGCGTATTATCTTTGAACGCCATCGCAAATATTATTTTGAGACTTTTGATTATTCAGGTAGTCGCTCAACCAATTGCACCCATAGTTAATAAAGTCCTCCAATTTCAACTGTTCTACATTCCAAAGTGATACAGTTCCATCTGCACTCACAGTAACCAGCATTTTTCCATCATTACTGAACCGCAAAGAGTTAACTGCCTGTTTATGCCCAACTAAGGTAGTTATTAATGTACCATCTAAACTCCATATTTTTACTGTTCTGTCATCACTGGCAGTAGCAATAATTTTTCTTTCATCATTACTAAAATCTACGCCCCAAATTCCAGCAGTATGACCTTTCAATGTTGTTAAAAAATTACCCTGCCAATCCCACAATTTTACGGTGTTATCTTCACTAGCAGTTGCAATTATCTGGCTGTTAGGACTGAAGCGAATGTTGTAAATTGATGTTTTATGAGCCTGCCATTGCTTTAGAGGTACTCCGTTACTATCCCATAGCTCGACTTCCCCTTGACCATTACCAGCAGCAATCATTTTGCTATTAGGGCTGAAATTGACGCTATATATTACTGCTAGAGTTTTTGTTGTTAGAGTTTTTTGTAAATCTCCTTTTTTGCTCCAAAGTTTTATTGTTCCATCACGACTAGCTGAGGCAATAGTACTACCATCTGGGCTGAAACTAAGGCTAGTGACGACTCCATCATGCTCTCCAAGGGCTTGTGGTAATCCTCCCTGTAAGTTCCATATTTTGACAGTTTTATCACCACCTGCACCACTAGCAATCATCTTGCCATTTTTTGGGTTGAAACTAAGGCTAGTGACGGATTTAGTATGCCTTCCAAGGATTTGTGGTACTCCTGGTACTCCTCCCTGTAAGTTCCATAGTTTGACAGTTTTATCCTTACCACCAGTAGCAATCATTTTGCCATCAGGGCTAATATCAACTGTGTAAAGTGTCCCACTATCACCATTAAAATTAGTCAGCCAATGTTTATTTAATCGCCAAAGTTTAACTGTTTTATCGTTGCTAGCAGATGCAAGGATGTTACCGTTATTATTGAAACTAACACTATTGACTCGTTCTTGATGCCCTTCAAAAGTGTTTAGCAGAAAACCATCTTCAGCACGCCATAGTTTTACTTTTCCATCTTGATGAGCAGTAGCAATTTTAGTCCCATCTAGACTGAATTTGACATCATTTATTGCATCTGAATCTTTTGTAAGGTGTCTTTTTTGATCTTTCGTACTTACATTCCAAAGAATGACTGTCCCATCTCTACTAGCAGAGGCAATGGTTTGACCATTGGGACTAAAGCTAACACTAAACACTGACTGCTGATGTCCTGGGAAAGTATGAATAAATTGACCATTGTTATCCCATAGTTTTACTGTACGATCAGCACTAGCTGTAGCAATTTTTCCATCTTTACTAAAACTGACTTTGTAAACTGCTTTATTATGACCATTTTCCAAAATTTTTGGGGAAGAACGAGCATTGAGCTTCCAAAGTTTAACAGTCTTGTCATCACCACCTGTGGCAATGGTTTGACCATCTGGACTAAAAGCAACAGTCCAGATGGTTTTACTACTCTCTTCTAAATTCCTCCGGAAATTTCCTTGCCTATCCCAAAGTTTTACAGTCCCATCTTGGCTAGCAGTAGCAATTGTCTTACCATCGGGACTGAAACTAACATCTACAACTGGCTTTTCATGACCTTTTAATGTTGCTTTTTTCTTCCCATCAGCAGTCCAAAGTTTAGCGGTGTTATCATAACTAGCAGTAGCAATTGTCTTACCATCAAGACTAAATTTAACTTGTGCGACAAAATTGTTGTGTTTTTCTAAGCGTTTACTTTCTCCTCTTACCCAGTAAGCTGCACTGAGTGCTTCCATTACCTGAGCCTTGAGTTTTTTGTTGCTTTTGAACCAAAAAAAATGCTGAAAATCTCTTCCTGCTTTTAAAGCATCTATGAGAGCGTTAAAGGAATATCTATTCGAGTTGAATTTTGCTTTAGAGGATGAAATAAGTGCATTAATTTTACCTTCCTCTGCTACCTTCCACTGAACAAAAGCAAAACTAGTCAAACCTACTAAGGCAGCCAAGGTTGATACAATTAAAAAGTTTACTGCATGATAACGCTTTGAACTTTTCCGAAATAGCTGTTTGCCAGTTTCATCCAAATTGAGATAATCTTTGTATTTCTTCAATTCCTGAAATTGACTGCGGGGAATAGCAGCATGATAAAGTTTCCAATTAGTTATACACCTTTGAAATAATTCAGTCGCTCTTTTAATTTCTAGCTCTTGGAGACTATTCCACTGGTTAATTTTTTGAGCAAGGTATTCATGGGTAATTGAGTATTTTCTAGTTTGAGGTATGGTTTCAATCAGACGACTTC
>NZ_FYBH01000215.1 GCF_900185595.1 Calothrix rhizosoleniae SC01 | reverse complement strand
ACATCATTATTGTACAATATTACTAACTGCCCCAAGCATTAGTTGTATCTTTAATCAACAAAACTTAAGAATTGGACTTTGGACAAAAAAGAGTGTATTAGCGGATTTTTTCTGCGAAAAAAACGGCACATGACTTTAAGCCAGCACCGTAAAATAACTTCTTAAATTTAATCCCTCAGTCTTACATAACTTAAGTTTTACCTAAGCTGTTTGCGCTTCATCCTTAACAGCTAAACGAGCCAAACCAAGACAAAGAATTGCATTTGTAATCAAGAACATCTGCGCCCAAATACCATTTCCTAAACCCCACACTGCGGGATCTACAAAAGCACTCACCGCCAAGCATACTGCCATGCCCAAGGATATACCGATCGCAAATCCTTTCCATTGCTGATTTCCTAATAATAATGCTACTAGAGCAAGGGGAATCAGAACACTGGCAAATACAGGGTTAAATGCATCTGTTCCCTGGATAGCATTACCTAATTCCGGGATGGAACTACCCAATACGCGGAAAGGCCATTGAGGTAGGTCAAAGATGTAAAATCCTTTGAGGAAGAATAGCCCAGAACTACCAAAGATTAAACCACTAGATAAAGACCAACTCCAGGCAAAGGGGAAGTAAACCCGGAGGAACCAAGCCAATAGATAGGAACCCACAACCATGAGAACTTTGGGTAACAGTGCATAAGCACCACCGTCAAACCAAAATCTGGGGTTGAGATAACCATTTTCCCGTAACCAACGGAAGAAATCTTGGAAGCTGATTTGTCCTTGGGATGCTAACTTAACAGCCTCTTCGGCGTTGATTTTGCCTGCACCGTAGTAGTTTAAACCATCATCGGCTACTACCCTGGCAGATTTTTCTAGAACTTGCAGAACTGCATCTGGCTCTTGAATCCCACTAGCTTTTACCAATGCAGCCACACCGGCGACGTGGGGGGATGCCATGCTAGTGCCTTGCAAACCAACCAATACTGACTTACCAGTTTCCGGGTCAATGGTTTCTTGTAAAATCTTTCCAGCTTCGCTACCACCAGGAGCAGAAATATCTACCCCAGCACCATAGTTAGAATAGGGTGCTTTTTCTCCATCGGCACCAAAGGAGGAAACCCCAATTACATGGGTATAACGAGCGGGATAAGCGGCGGAATTTTCGTTCTCGTTTCCAGCAGCAGCAATAATCACTACACCTTTTTTATAGGCATACTCAACTGCTTCCTTCATTAACTTACTTTCACCACCACCACCCAGGCTCATATTAATAACATCTGCCCCATTATCGGCGGCAAATTTGATGGCTTCAGCGATGTCAGCAACAGTACCACCACCGTAATCACTCAATACCTTCAAGGGCATGAGATTGGCTTCATAGGCTACCCCTGCCACACCATAGTTGTTATTGGTAGCCTGGGCAACAGTACCCGCAACGTGGGTTCCATGTCCATTGTCGTCATCTGCTGCTTCCTTATCATTGACAAAGTCATAGCCTTTGACGAACTTTGTTTCTGCCAAATCTCGGACTTGGGTAACACCGGTGTCAATTACCGCTACAGTGACTCCATTGCCCTTATTTTGACTCCAAGCACCTTCAATACCGATATTATGTAAATTCCATTGCTGGCTATAATAAGGGTCATTAGGGCCACTGGCATGATCCCCAAAAAGAGAAATTCCTGATGATAAAGGAACGTTTTCTTGCTGAGGAATTTTGTATATGTAATTTGGTTCAATAAACTCTGTATTTTTAGCAAACTGGGATTTGCGTAGAGCTTTTAGTCGTTGGCGATCGCCCCTGATAATATACACATTATCCTTAGCCGAAAACTGGTTATCCAGCCTGGGTGTAACATCATATTGTTTGGCGATCGCTTGTAAATCCTGCTGGACTAACTCTTGGGGAATATCCTCCCGAAAATCCAACAGAATTGTCTCAAATTTCCCTTGTGCCGCCAATCCCTGAAAATTCAGGAAGCCAAAAATGGCTGCACTCAAACCGATAAAAAACAGACAAAATAATATAAGCTTTCTCATATCAACTCATTAAATTATGAAAGCTACTTTGTTCACTAACATAACTTATTAATTAGTGATATTGCTTGAATTTGCAATATAGTTTTAATCAAATCTTGCTAATATCCTCTTGGTGAACATAGTCGGTTAATCCGTGTAGCTGCGTAGTAGCTTGCCGTAATTATCAGGTGATGGGGCGATAGAAGAGGTGATATCATATCCGGTTAAAGACTTATGGTTAAGACTGCAAGGGGGCAGGGTGCAGGGTGCAGGGGGAGAAAGAGTTTTAAGATGTTTGCACCATGATCCGAATAATAACTAATCTCCCGAACTTGATATGAAATTTAATTCATTTGTTCAATATATTCTTCTGAACTAGAGATACATACCTATGGAACGTGGTCTTTTATGGTTGCCCTTATTAGCAATATTTATTGGTCTAGCTTGGCAAGGAGCAAAGGAATATCAAAAAGTCGAGGCTTATCGCCATTGGGCAGAACAATTTGAACGAGCCAAATACGACATACTTGCTGTTATTGGTCAAAAAGGTGACGAAATTACTTGGGGAAAACCCACAAAGGAAGAACCCGTAGATTTACAAACATTTTCTTTGTTTGATGTCAGTAAAGTCATTGTTTTAGTAGATGAGGAAGAAATAGATATAGAAAATATACCAACAAAAGGTCGAGCGATCGCTCTCCAATTTTTCTTCACCCAACCCGATAATTCCGTACAAATTCCCTTTACCGAAATTCCTCTAGCCGCAGAATGGTGTAAGTTCCTACAAGGAGAATTACAACGGTTGCAAAAAACAGGTGGTTGATAGTTGATAGTTGATGGTTGATAGTTGATGGTTGATAGTTAGTTATTTCATCTCCCCATACTTCCCACACTTCCCACACTTCCCACACTCCTTTCACTCCTTCTCTCCTTCACTCCTTCCCTCCCTCACTCCTTCTCTCTATGACTACCAACAAAAAAACCCCCGTCGCTTTAACCATCGCCGGCTCAGATAGTGGTGGTGGTGCAGGAATACAAGCTGATTTACGTACCTTTGCCTTTCACTGTGTCCACGGTACTAGTGCCGTTACTTGCATTACAGCGCAAAATACATTGGGGGTAAATAGGGTTGATGCCATGACTCCAGAAGCAGTAGTAGGGCAAATACGGGCAGTATATGAAGATATTGGTGTACAAGCGGCAAAAACCGGAATGCTACTCAATCAAGAAATTATTGCCGCAGTTTCCCAACAAGTAAAAACCTGGAAAATAGCCAATCTCGTCGTTGATCCGGTGATGGTATCCCGCACGGGAGTACAATTAATTTCTGATCAGGCAATAAAAACATTGGGAGATTCACTTATACCCCAGGCTTTAATTGTGACACCAAATCGCTACGAAGCAGAAATTTTAACTGGTTTACCAATTCACTCTCTGGAGGATATGACTAAAGCCGCTCGCACCATTCACCGGGATTTAGGAGCAAAAACAGTTTTAGTTAAGGGTGGAGGAATGCAGGGTGATTTACGAGGTGTAGATATTTGGTTTGATGGACAACAGTTAGAAACCTTGCAAACCCAACAAATAGATACTAAAAATACCCATGGTACTGGTTGTACACTCTCAGCTGCGATCGTGGCTAATCTGGCACAAGGTAAAGATATATTGCCAGCAGTATTACAGGCAAAGCAATATGTTACTACTGCTTTGAACTATTCTTTAAATATAGGTCAAGGGCAAGGCCCTGTGGGGCACTTTTTCCCCTTATTGATGAACATTGAAAAAAATGACTGAGAAAAAAGGGTACAAACCCCCAAATTAATTTGTGAAAAAATTAGAAATAATTGTACCGCGATGCATAAGCACTCTTTCCCAATAATTCCTTTCTTGATGCAGTCGCTCATGAGGAGACCAATGCCAGTCGTCTGCGACGGGAAACTCCTCCGGGTTGCGCCACTTGCTTTATGCCGGGAAACCCGTCCACCGCAATGGCTTACCGTCTACAACGCTGGCTCCCCAAGACCGCGCTGCATCGCTATTTCAAGCTCCTACATTCATGTATGGGGTTTCTCCCCTACTCCCTACTCCCTACTCCCTAATTAACCCCTGTTCAACAGGAGTGTGGTGGGAGTCCTCTTGTAGAAAAGAGACAAAAGCAATACCTATAAAAATATCTTTGCTCATGGAGCTATTTTAGATTATTCTTTGGCATACATAGTCTAAATGCTAATTTTTTTACATTAGTAGAAAAGACCTGAAGTACAAAAAATATTTGACAATTAGCAATGCGAACCATTAGAGAATCCACTCATCAATCACCAGGTACAACCCTTCCCAACTATTCTCCGTCTGTACCCCTCTCTGTTTACCGAGATTTAGCAGCAGAGTTAAAAGCTACCCAAGCTAAATTAGATACTGTAACTAACAAAAATCAAAAACTAAG
>NZ_FYBH01000018.1 GCF_900185595.1 Calothrix rhizosoleniae SC01 | reverse complement strand
GAGGGATAAACTCAGTAAACTTATTCGCCATGTCGGTTTTTTTCGAGGAACCGAGAATCGCAATCCCAGCCACATTCACTAAAGAGCCCAAGTCATTGGTAAAGTGATGCGCCACTGGCATTTTCGGATCGTCTTTCTTCAGCTTTTCTAAATAGTAGTGATTAACAAATCCTACAGCAACTTCACCGCGTCCCAGTGCTTTGACAATGGCTGTATTTTTGGGGTATACCTTGGGCTCATTAGCTTGGATACCTTTCAACCATTGTTTGGCTTTTTCATCTCCCTCTGATGCCCGTAAGGCAGTAACAAAAGACTGGAACGAACCATTAGTGGGTGCCCAGCCTATTCTCCCTTTCCATTTGGGATCGGTAAAGTCAAAAATCGAGGTTGGTAAATCTTCTGGTTTAACTAAATTTTTATTGTAATCAACACTACGTGCTCTACCTGTAATACCGATCCATTTACCTTGTGGAGAACGATATTTTGCATCAACTTTATTCAGAAGTTCTGATTTTAATTTAACAGCCTTCCCTGCTTTTTGAATCGCTCCTAGTGCTCCTGCATCTTGGGCAAAGAAAATATCCGCAGGGCTGTTATCTCCTTCTTCTAGAATTGCTGAGGCTAACTCAGAGGTACCACCATAGCGGACTTTTACCTTGATTCCAGAATCTTTCTCAAATTGCTTAATTATATTTCCGATTAACTTTTCCTTCCGTCCAGAATATATAACTAGCTCCTTACCGGAAGAACTAGTTGTATTACTCACAGCTTGACTAGTTGCAGTGGATGTTTGGGCTGTATTTGAGGCATTTGGATTACCTCCACAAGCGATCGTTAATACACCAGTAGTAGTTGCCAATCCAACTAAATAAGCAAACTTGCGTCGTTTCATGATTTCCTTGTATTGATAAAAAACAACAAAATGATACAATTTCTTAATAAGAAATTGCAATAGATTACTATTAAACTCCTCGATACTATTCAGCTTTTACTAATTTAAATTTTAAATAATTATGCTTTAGTCGAGATATTAATACTATTTCTTCATAGGCTATTGATAATAATTAGATAGATTATCAAATAATAATTTGATAATAATTAGTATTAAATCAGGTATTTGTAGAAAAAGCAACTAAGTATAGTTGCAAAAGATTATCTATAGCAAACGGGTTTATTTTCTTTCCTCATTCCTCTCTTGCAGATAAAATCAACAACATGAGTTCCATTTCAGGAGAAAACCACTGTCTTTACAAGTCATTGATATTCCCCCTTCCACATCTCAACCACCCGCAGCTTTAATAGTTTGTTTACATGGTTGGGGTGCTAATGCAGAAGATGTGGCATCTTTATTTCCTTTTTTTCAGTTACCTAATTGTCAATTTATCTTTCCCAATGCACCTTTCCCTCATATTTCTTCTCCAATAGGTAGACAATGGTATGATTTACGACCAGAAAATATGTATGAGGGATTAGTAGAAAGTCGTCAAAAACTCAAAGACTGGTTGCAATCTTTAGAAAGTAGCACCGGAGTTCCTTTGTCGCGTACAATTTTGAGTGGTTTTTCCCAAGGTGGGGCTATGACCTTAGATTTGGGATTAAAGTTGCCCTTAGCAGGTTTAGTCTGTATGAGCGGATATCTACATCCTGGTGCTTTAGAGCAAGAAGATTCCACTTCTTTAGCACCAACTTTAATTATGCATGGAAAACAAGATGAAGTTGTGCCACTAGCAGCAGCAATTAAGGCAAAAGCAGAGTTAGAATCCCTAGGAGTTGGGGTTGATTACCATGAATTTGATATGGGACATGAAATCAGACCACAAATGCTAAATTTATTCCAGAATTTCGTGATTTATACTACCCAGGAAGAATAAGTAACAGAATTTTTACAAATTCTGGTGTAAATACCTTAAAACTTTCACGAAATTAACGTCCTGGAATTAGTAATATATATTGGGTGGGTGCGTAGAACGCAACCAAACCCATGCTGGATGTCAATGCTGCTATTGGGACGGGCGAAAATAATGAAAACTCTGAGCATTTCCCGGAAAGAAATTGCTGCTATGACTGCACAAGACGTGGAGAAATTAGCTACACGTCTGGAACAGGACAACTACAGCAATGCATTTGAAAGTTTGAATGATTGGCATTTACTTCGTGCGATCGCATTTCAGCGTCCGGAGTTAGTTGAATCCTATATTTATCTTTTGGATTTGGAAGCTTATGATGAAGCCTAGGAATTTTGGATTTTGGATTGAGGTGGAAAGGCTATAATGGTTAAAACTAGGGGTTAAAGTTTTATTGACTTACCTAAATTCCGAGAGAATGCTCCCGTCACAATCTTTGATTGTGACGGCGAGATGAATCGAGAGCTTGAGGTAAAGATGCTAGTATTTGAGGTAAAGCTGGAAGGAACAAAACAGCAGTACCAATCCCTGGACAATGCCATTAGAACTGCCCGTTTTGTCCGTAATGCTTGCCTCAGATATTGGATGGACAACCGGAATATTGGTAGGTACGACCTGAGTGCTTATTGTGCCGTTCTTGCTGCCGATGAAAATGTTCCTTGGGTTGCTAAATTGAACTCTATGGCTAGGCCAGCTTCTGCTGAAAGAGCATGGAGTGCAATTGCTAGGTTCTTTGAGAATTGCAAGAAAAACAAGCCAGGAAAGAAAGGTTATCCCCGTTTTAAGAAGGAACAGACTCATAGTTCTGTTGAATACAAAACTAGCGGTTGGAAACTTTTTAAAGACAGAAGACATATCACTTTTAGTGATGGCTTTGAATCGGGAACCTTTAAACTCTGGGGGACTCGGAACCTGCATTTCTACCAGTTAAAGCAGTTTAAGCGAGTACGAGTTGTGCGTCGTGCCGATGGATACTATGCACAGTTTTGTATTAACCAAGAACGGGTTGAGAAGCGAGAACCAACTGGTAAAACTATCGGCTTGGATGTGGGACTGAATCACTTCTATACTGATAGTGAAGGCAACACTGTTGAAAACCCGCGACATCTCCGTAAAAGTGAGAAGTCGTTGAAACGGTTGCAACGCCGTTTTTCTAAGACGAAGAAAGATTCCAAAAATCGAGTCAAGTTTAGGAATAAATTGGCTCGTAAACATCTGAAAGTAAGTAGGCAACGTAAAAACTTTGCTGTGAAGACAGCAAGGTGCGTAGTCCAGTCTCACGACTTGGTAGCCTATGAGGATTTACAGGTGGGAAATATGATCAGGAATAGACAACCTTTCTAAGTCGATTAGTGATGCAGCATGGACACAGTTTAGGCAATGGGTTGAATATTTTGGTAAAGTTTTTGGGGTGGTAACGGTTGCTGTCTTTCCCCAGGGAACTAGCCAAAACTGTTCTAACTGTGGGTCAGTGGTGAAAAAATCTCTCAGTACTAGAACTCATATTTGTCCTGATTGTGGTCATACTCAAGACCGTGACCATAACGCTGCTCGAAACATACTCGAGATTGGACTCCGTACCGTGGGGCACACGGGAACGCAAACCGCCTCTGGAGATATCGACCTCTGTTTGAGTGGGGCAACTCCTGTAAATAAGCCGAGTCGTAGAAAGAGGAAGCCCAAAGAGTGATCTTTGGAATCCACCGCTAACCGGAGGTTAGCGGTGGGAGGATGTCAATTACCAGGTATTGTAATTATGACCAAACATACACAAGCGCATCTAACTCGTACCATAGAACTTAGCCAGCCGACTGCGCTCAAACAGAGGACTTTTCAGCAGATGGAATACTATATGGGCGCGAAGTTAATTGAGATTGGGGTTGACCCCAAATCTGCGGTTTATCGCTGGTCAGTGTCAAGAAAGCACAACCAACAAACCTGGACAATTAACGCTTATTGGGGAGAATCTAAAGAAAATTTGTCCCACCAACCCCTGACTGGCACTGATTTAATTGACTGTGCTAGAGCGAACGCTGAACATGGAATCAAAATTACAGCTTCTCTATGTGGTTATGGGGAGGATATTAGCAGTTTTCAACAAGCTTTAAACCAGGCTGGCGATCACATGGGACTTGACATAGAAACCCTGAATGACTTAATATCCGGCTCCCAAAATCTAAGGGGCAGACATGGGATTGATGTAGCTCCAGATACCGCCTCTTCTTTGTGAAGATTATGTCATTCGTTTATTATTGATGATGGCTTCACTCAGATTAGCCATCGCTACCCGTTGACTTTCTACACTGGTTCAACTTGCAAATAATTCTGCACAATCTGTAATATTCTTTCTGCTGCATTACCATCCCCAAACGGATTGATGGCGTTTGCCATAGCTTGATAAGCTGTTGGTTGACTCAGCAATTGTGCAGTGTTGAGAAGGATTTCCTCTGATCGAGTTCCCACTAACTTAGCGGTACCAGCAGTTACCGCCTCTGGTCTTTCTGTTGTTTCCCTCAAAACTAACACTGGTTTGCCTAAACTAGGTGCTTCTTCCTGCAAACCACCAGAATCTGTTAATAAAAGATGTGATCGGGCGATCGCTCCTACTAGCTCTCCATAATCCAAGGGCTCTGTAAGAAAAATCCGGGGATGATTACCCAGTAATGCTTGTAATGGCTCTCTAACCGTAGGATTACGGTGTAATGGCAGTAGCAAAGCAGTATCAGGAAATTTATCTAATATCTGTACAAACCCTTCAGCAATTCCTTGTAGTGGTTCTCCCCAATTCTCTCGCCGATGAACTGTTGCTAACAGAACACGATATTTTCCCCAATCTAAACCAGGAATATCACAAGCTGGTTCGGTAGCTGCAACTTTTATTAAGGCATCAATAACAGTGTTTCCCGTCAGATGAATTTCCCCCAATACTCCTGATGCTTGCAAATTATCTACAGCTAAAGGAGTTGGTGCAAAATGTAACTGAGTCAATTGGGAGATTAACCGGCGATTAGCTTCCTCTGGAAAAGGATTAAATAAATCATCAGTTCTTAAACCCGCTTCCACGTGACCTACGGGTATTTTATGATAAAAAGCAGCTAAAGTGGCAGCAAATGCTGTAGTGGTATCTCCTTGGACAATCACTAAAGCTGCTTCCTGTTCTTGAAATAACTTTTCCAAACCCTGCAAACTTCGGCAAGTAATATCTCCTAGAGATTGCCGATGCTGCATAATTTCCAAATTGCGATCGCTACTCAAGTTAAACAGTTGCATCACCTGTTCAACCATCTCCCGATGCTGTCCCGTCAAAATGACTTGGGTGTCTAAGCCAGAAAAGTTTTGAAATACCTGAATTACCGGAGCTAACTTAATTGCTTCCGGACGAGTGCCCAAAATAATGTAAACTCGTTTTTTATTAGCCATTACTCATAGATTTTTAGTCACTGGTTAATAGTAAACTACCCACACTGACCTTGCGATACAGTGTGGGTAGTTTACATATCCAATTGTAAACATGGGAGAAATCCCAAATTGAATGACATGCAAAAACCCGGCTTTACCGGGCAGATGCACTGTTTGTTGAATTTAATATCGATTTTTATGAATCTATATTACAGGTTAAAGGACAAGCTGCATAAACAGTTGCTTGCATTTCTTCCGCTTCTCCATGTAACCAGCTTAACCACTTGACTTCCTTGGGATGAATTCCTTTCGCGGTTAAAAATCCTGCTCCTACCACCACCGCCAATACATTAAATGATATTAAACCACCGGCCACCAACAAAACAGCACTCATCGGCATAACCGATTGTAAGATAACCGTTAACAGACAACCGACAGTGGCCATTAAAACAACTAAAGGAAAACCGACAACCAACAAGCATACTGCCAATGTGAAAGTCCAAATTAAGAAACTTTTGATCGTTAACAAGGAGTAGGTATTGTCTAATTTAGATGTTTGAGACAAAGCCATCATTAATGTTCTCCTAAATCGATAACAGGAATTTAAATTAAGAAACATCTTTCTGGTGATGATTTGCACCGGGATCAATGCTTAATGATGTCCAGTATATAAAAACATGTTGGGAATATGAGCTTTTAGTTAATAAAATTAACAGTTCATGTTCAAGATACTTAGAGTAAAGTCATAGTAAGGATTTGGGCAATAGTATTTCTTTGCCATCTATCTGGAGAAAGAAAAGCTAAAACTATCCGTGAACTTTAAAGATAAGGAATCAAACAGGAAGAACAGGAAACTAGGAAGAAGTATTTGGGTGCTTAGTGGTGAATATACTCTGCAATCCAACTATTTTTTATGTTGTAGGTTAAAGCTATGGCAAGTCTGTAAAATAACTATAAAACATTGATTCATCAATGCTTTTAAGCTGTGCTCTCTGTATCAAGTGCAAGGAAATAGGGGTTTGAGATTTAAAACCTGGCATTGATAATTTTTTGGAGTCGAAAAAAGTGGAAATAATAAGGGTGAAAATATTCCCGATTCTCCATTGCCGACTCCCCATTCCCTACCTCCACTATATGGGTATCCGTTATATTTCTTAACAATTTAGAATAATTGTCAACGTAAACAACGAATTGCTTCTAATAATCCTCTAGCTTTATTCAGTGTCTCTTCGTATTCTTTTTCTGGTTCAGAATCCGCCACTAATCCCGCACCTGCTTGTACAGTTACCGTATTATTCCGGGCAACCATTGTCCTAATTGCGATCGCACTATTCAATTGTCCTTCAAAATCATAGTATCCATAGACACCAGAATATACACCCCGACGGCAAGGTTCTAATTCATAAATAATTTCCATTGCTCGAATTTTGGGTGCCCCACTAACTGTACCTGCGGGGAAACAGGCTTTGAGTAAATCCCAGGCATTTTTTCCTGGTGCTAACTTCCCAATTACATTACTGACAATATGCATTACATGGGAGTAGCGTTCCACAACCATTAATTCATCAACTTTAACACTGCCACTAGAACAAACCCTTCCTAAATCATTGCGCCCCAAATCTACTAGCATTACGTGTTCGGCTATTTCTTTGGGATCTTGTAGTAAATCCACTGCTAAGGCATTATCTTCCTGGGGAGTCTTACCACGGGGGCGTGTGCCAGCGATGGGACGTAAGGTAGCAACAATCTCATAATTGTCATCTCGTTCTGCTTTAACCATTACTTCCGGACTGGAGCCGATAATTTGCCAGTCAGGGAAGTGGAAGTAAGACATATAGGGAGAGGGATTAATTTGGCGCAGGGAACGGTAAAGGGTAAAAGGATCATCAGTAAATTCCGTTGATAGTTGCTGAGAAATTACTACCTGAAAAATGTCACCAGCCTTAATATATTCCTTGGCTTTGTTTACCCTGGCGCAAAATTGTTCGCGGGTGAAGTTACTCTGGTAAGTTTCAGTTTTATTGTTAACTGGTGGCTTCCAACTGAGTATGGTCTTTTCTGGTGGTAGAGGCAAAGATAATTTGCTCACCATGTCAGAGACGCGATCGCAAACTTGTTGATAAGCTACCTTTAGATCAACATTATTGCGTAGATCAGCATAAGCGATCGCCCAAATTTTTCGTTTTACTTGATCAAAAATCATCAATTGGTCTGCTTGCATCCACAAACCATCAGGTATATCACTATCATTTGTTGCATGAATTGGTACCCGTGGTTCAATCCAATTGATTAATTCATAACCCCAAAAACCAAACAATCCACCAATTCCAGAAGGTAACTCAGGTAATTTGACTGGTTTATAGGGGGCAAGACAATTGCTTAAAATAGTAAAAGGGTTACCTTTAAAAATAGCTTGAGAACCATTACGATATGTTTGGGTAGTGCAGTCACCTTTAGCGGACAAAACCCATAGTGGATCGCAACCCAGTAAACTATAACGCCCTATCTTTTCTCCACCTTCTACCGATTCCAATAAAAAGCTATAGGGTTTTCCAGCACACACCTTATACCAAGCAGATACAGGGGTATCTAAGTCAGCAACCCATTCTTGATATACTGGGACAAAATTACCTTGTTGAGCTAGGTGAGAAAACTGGGAAAAATCAGGGCAAATCATAAAATTAATTTACTTTTTGAAGAGCCACCCAGAACATTGCCCGTGGTGGAAGTTATTGATATATAGCAATTTTTGCGAATGTATACAAGTATTCAGAAACCAAAGTACCAAGAAATATATACTTTCTTGGTACTGAAAATAGTATTAGCTGATGTATAGTTTATGGCCCATCATCACAAGGCTAGAAATTAAGCATCATGAGTAGCTTTGCCACTGAACTTAATTTGTGATGGACTGGGGTTCGCCCCAATATTACGGGGTACAAAACGTACTGGCTGACGACCTTCATTTACCTTCTCAGGAAATACGCCATCAGCAGGGTGAAGTAAAGTACTTGCTCCGTTAGGCGAAATCCGGTAAACTTTGTAGTCCATGATTTTGAACTTCCGCAGTTGGGCACCTAAGGCAATACCATATTCCTTTCGAGCTATGTAAAGCAGGTTTTCACCCTCCTGCATGACAGCAGAACCACCGGTAGGCATTTCAAATACTTGTTCTTTTTTGCTAGTCCAAGTAATAGCGTACTTTTCCTCATCTTCAGCTTTTTTGAGTAAGCCGCCAGTGCTGCCACCAAATAATGGGGTTTTTCCAGAAAGTGTCATAAACTGTTCACTCAATGTTTTTACGGCATACTAACATTGCACACAACTTAATATTGCGTTCGTGTCATAGTCTGTAACAGTTTTTAGTGTTTAGAAGTAATAGGATGATACAGATGAAGTTGAAAATAGGGGTTAGGTGTGAGGGGTTAGGGAATAAGGAAGAGTTATTTTCATCCTTGATAGTGAAATTGTTTCATTGGGACAGCCTCCCCACTCATTCCCTCTTTCCCTCTTTCTCTCATTCCCTCTTTCTCTCATTCCCTCATTCCCTCTTCCCCTCCTTCTCTCCCACAACCATGGGAATAGTAAAATAAAACTGGCTACCTTGATTTTTGCCAGCAGATTCCGCCCAAATCTTACCACCCCAGTTATTCACAATCTGGCGACTAATAGCTAATCCTAAGCCTGTTCCGCCGGTAGTACGCCTCAGAGCACCTTCTTCTTGGTAAAACAAGTCAAACACCGCTTCTAGACGATTTGGCTCAATACCTCTACCAGTATCTACCACACTCACTTCTACCATTTGCTTGCCATTGTGATCGGCATTAATAGTAATTGCCCCTGCGGATGGGGTAAATTTGCAGGCATTGTCCACTAGTTTAGCGAGAACTTCTACTAACCAATCACCATCAGCTCTAATCAAAGGTATGTGAGGAGAAATTTCTGCGCTAATATTAGGGAGTTTTTCGGCTCCAGAACGGGCACGCACCCGGCTGAGGGCTAAATCTATACATTCTTGCAAGTGTAAGGATTCCGGATGCCATTCTACCCGCCCACTTTCTAGGTTAGAAAGAGTTAAGAAGTCTTGTATTAGTTTCCGCATCCGTTCTGAGTCAGTTAGAGCAGTACTCAGCATAATCTCCTTTAATTCTGGAGGCATATCTGGCTCAGTGGAAAGACTTTCCAAACAAACTTGAATGGTAGATAAAGGTGTACGTAGCTCGTGTCCAGTAATGGCAATTAAATTACTACGAGTTTGATCGAGAGCTTCTAATTGCTGATTGAGTTTTTCTAAATTAGCATATGCTTCGGCTTGAATTAGAGCTGCTCCAATAGAAGTTGCGATCGCTTTGACTAAATCTAATTCCCCTGCTTGCCATTCATGGGGTTTATCACTGCAATAATGCAGTTCTATAATGCCCAACAGCCGTCCTTGGCACAATACGGGTTCTATTAACCATGAACGAATGCCAAATTTTTCAATGGGATACCACAGAGTCTTAGATTTACTTATCCGAGAATCGTTCAAAGTATCTGAGATGCAAACCCCTTCTCCTGTATTGACTACATCCTGAAATAGAGGATTGTTTGCCAGCTGCCAAGCTTGTCCAGACAAAGATAATACACCAGGTATTACAAACTCTTGTTCGATAATTGCCTGAGTATCAGTAGCTTGGGTGCGATAAATTAAACACCGACAAGCTTCTAAGTTCTGTCCTAACTCTTGTGCTGCTACTTGGAGAATTTCCTGGGGATTGAGCGATCGCCGAATGGCACTACTAATAGAATTAACTAACCGTTCTTTACGTGCTTGAGCGGAAATAGAACGGTATGCTTTATGTAATTTATACTGGCTCGCTTGTAAATAAGTAACTAGGCGTTGGACGAAAGGATCTGTGTCAATATTACAAGCAAACTCACTGTGATGGTTAATTTCTACATCCTTCCTCGGTCTATCAATCCCAAATCTTTGACGTGCCTCTTCTATTTTTGCCGATAGTTCCGGTCTGTACCATAAGATTCTTTCTAAGAGCAAGTCTGCTGCTTTCAGGCTTACCCCCCTTTCGGCAGTCCAAATACCTTCAAACCTCCTGGCTGTATCTGTATCCATACTGGGGGTTATATGGGTTTGCTGCTTATTTTTGGCAATAGAGCCTAGGCTTTCTCGACAAACTAGACAAGTAGCATAATTTTGAGCTATTACCACCAAATGCCACTCTTGCGCTAAAGCATCATCCGGCTCAAAGGCGATTGTCTCATAATACTCAGAGCTATGGGAAAAATCTGTTTCTGGTGCAGATAATACGTAAACTTGATTGCTTCTTTGCGCTAGTCGCCGATAACGATGTGCCTCTTGGCGATAAAATCGCTCTCGCTGGAAGCTGGCAATCACGAGTGGCTTCTCTAACGTAGCCGCCAAAACCTGATCTTCCATTGCGTGGGAGAGGGCTGTTAGAGAAGCTTTGAAATATAGCTGGGGACGCAGGTGGGGTAAAACCTGTAGCAGCGCAGTCAGCACAGAAGTCGAAATGCTCATGAATATTTTTCAAGAGAGCCACAGTATGGACAAAATATTTGTCACAGCTGCATTGTACAAATTACAACGAAAGATCAAATCAATTTAATTGTTTCAATATGTAAAGAATACTAAACAATTGAAGTGACGCACCTACACTTCTCCTTGAGTAAGTGTAGGCTTCTCATGGACTCTAGGCAACCCCAGACATTGATCCTTCGGCAATTAGCTAATAGATTCTAGGAAAAATATAAATAATAAATATTTTTTGTATCTCGCAATACATATTGTTTTTTCAGTTACATTTGTAATTTATAATATTTAGCTGGAATTAAAGTGCTTTACGAATAATAAACAAATTCAGATCAATATTGGTTCATATTTTTTAATAAAAGTCAAAGAATTAATATTTATAGATTATCCATAGTCAAATTAAATTTTTTAATATATATTTCTACATATTTTCAGCCATAGAAATTATAAAAATAGAGATTAATATATCTATATGAAAATAAGTTAAGAAGGCATATCATCAATTTGTAAATTTTATCTTTGCTTATGATTATACTGAGCATTCACCTCAGTCTATCCTTCCTATTTATCAGCCACTTTATTTTAGCTTGACTATTTTCCAGCTACTTGAATCAATTAAGGGTCAAAAACGCTGGAATTATGGCTGTGAAGAACTAGAATTGTAGTGATAAGAAAAAAGGTAAAAGTTTAACTAGATTTAATCTTTTACCTTTCATTATTTCTTTATATTTACTCCTGATTCTCTATTTTATGTGCTGAGGAGTCATTGTACAGAGCATCTAGTTGTTGGCGTGCATCTTCAACATTAATTGATCGCATAACCAAAAGGGGCTCTTTAATTACTTTACCCTTGCTATCTAGTAGTTCTGGATGGAGTACCGAATCCTTCTGCGATGATGAATAAGTCCGCTTTACCCGATTTTTATTGGAGAGCGAGAGCCCTGCAGAAGTTCTTTCTCGATCAACGCTGAAGGATACTAGATTGCGAATCAAGTTAGTAATGGCGATAAAAGCAAGGATTGTAAAAGAGAGAATGTAAAGCAGGTGCAGCATTTTGATTTTCCTCCAGGGGCGGCAAGTTTTAAAATCTTCTATCGTAAATATTTGATTCCCATTGGCTCAACATCATAGTTATATTCTCGTCTCGAATATAGCTACATGCTTATATTGTGTATTTCATCTGGTTATAGGGACTGGAATTGCAAAAAATCATCATAAATTTTTACTTTTTAACTTAAATTCTGTCTGGGGCTTGCCAGTCTGTATCTTGGGTGCGGAAACGCATTGCCACATTCCAGCATTCCGTCAATAATTTATGCCAAGGCATAATCGTTTCCATGTCAATCCCTACCTGTCCTTTTGTGGCAGAAAACAGCATTTTTGCTGTATTTACCTCATTTTGTGCTTGTTTGACCTTTGCTAGTAAAGTCAATTTTTCTTGATCACTCAAAAATGAAATTTGTTCATCCTCTAAAAGTTTACGCGATCGCGTGAACCAATACTGAAAATCTTCTAGTAGAGGTTGCAAAATGTCCTTTAACAATTTAGATTCTGATAAGTCTGAGTCTCCCATAAATCACAAGCATAATGGTAAGTTTCTTACTAATATTAACGCGATTTACAATTCTTTACATTTTAATTTATGGCTGTCACACTAAACTCTTAAAATAATCTGTAGTTTTAATTACAGATTAACTATTATAAATAGTCATAGTAGGATTTGTATACAATCTGGGGATAGAGAATTTCTCATTATTTTTAGATGAGAGCCAAAATGGGTCATCTTTTTTTGCCATAAACTTATAGATGCAGTTATACAAGTAAACAGCAATCACTTCGCTAATGGTTCAACAGCCGATGTCGCCGAATTCATCATCCAATCAGCCGGAACAGCCGGAAAAAATTTATTTACCTCGTACCAGCGAGTCGGAACACTTAAAAAAGATTCGCCACACCGCATCACATGTGATGGCAATGGCAGTACAGAAGCTGTTTCCCAAGGCGCAAGTTACAATTGGTCCTTGGATAGAACAAGGCTTTTACTACGATTTTGAGAACCCAGAACCATTTACGGAAAAGGATCTCAAAGCCATCCAGAAACAGATGGTAAAGATTATTAATCGGAAATTACCCGTGGTGAGGGAAGAAGTTAGCCGTGAAGAAGCCGAGCGGAGGATTCGGGAGATTAACGAACCCTATAAATTACAAATACTGGCAGATATTAAACAAGAACCTATTACCATTTATCATTTAGGGGATGAATGGTGGGATTTATGTGCTGGCCCACATTTAGAGAATACCAGTGAATTGAACCCGAAAGCGATCGCCCTAGAAAGTGTGGCGGGTGCTTACTGGCGTGGTGATGAGAATAAGGCACAATTACAACGCATATATGGGACTGCTTGGGAAAATCCCGAACAATTAGCTGAATATAAGCGTCGCAAGGAGGAAGCACTCAGGCGTGATCATCGTAAACTAGGTAAGGAATTAGGATTATTTATCTTTACTGATATTGTGGGGCCAGGGTTGCCATTATGGACACCCAAGGGTACTTTATTGCGGAGTCTGCTCGAAGATTTTCTTAAACAGGAACAGCTAAAACGGGGTTATTTACCTGTGGTGACTCCCCACATTGCCAAGGTAGATTTATTTAAGAAATCTGGACATTGGCAGAAGTATAAAGAAGATATGTTTCCCCTCATGGCGGATGACGAGTTAGCCGCAGCAGCAGAGCAGGGTTTTGTCATGAAACCCATGAATTGTCCCTTCCACATCCAAATTTATCAAAGTGAATTGCGTTCCTATCGGGAATTACCTATACGTCTGGCAGAATTTGGCACAGTCTACCGCTACGAACAATCTGGGGAATTGGGTGGTTTAACTAGGGTAAGGGGTTTCACTGTGGATGATTCCCACCTATTTGTCACTCCAGAACAGTTGGATGAAGAATTTCTCAATGTTGTGGATTTGATTTTGTCGGTGTTCAGGAGTCTGCAACTGAAGAATTTTAAAGCCAGATTGAGTTTCCGTGATCCAGATAGTGATAAATATATTGGTACTGATGATGCTTGGGAAAAAGCTCAAGGTGCAATTCGTCGCGCTGTGGAACACCTGGGGATGGAACACTTTGAAGGTATTGGGGAAGCAGCATTTTATGGGCCCAAACTTGATTTTATCTTCCAGGATGCCCTAGAGCGGGAATGGCAACTGGGTACGGTGCAGGTAGATTACAACCTCCCAGAACGTTTTGATTTAGAGTATGTTGCTGAAGATGGTACTCGCCAACGTCCAATAATGATACACCGTGCACCTTTTGGTTCTTTGGAACGGTTGATTGGGATTTTGATTGAGGAGTATGCAGGGGATTTCCCCTTATGGTTAGCACCAGTACAAGCAAAATTGCTACCAGTTACCGAACAGCAGATAGATTTTGCCCAAGAAGTGGTAGGGAAAATGAGAGAATTGGGTATCCGTGCAGAGGTGGATAACAGTGGCGAAAGGTTGGGTAAATTAATTCGCAATGCGGAAAAGCAAAAGATACCTGTGATGGCGGTTGTGGGAGCCAAGGAAGTGGAAACTAATACCTTGAGTATTCGTAGTCGTGCTTCTGGGGAGTTGGGAACTATAGCTGTGGCGGAGGTGTTGGAGAAGATGAAAGAGGCGATAGGTAAGTTTGAGAACTTTTAAGTCAAATTCCCAGTTCTTCAAGCAGGACTGGGTTTTTTCATAGAAATATAGTATTAATTGCGGTGATTTTTCCGTTTGGTGGGGTTCTCACCATGGTTAGTCATTGGTGAGCAGATTGAAAAATCTGGTTTGCAGTCAGTTTTAATTCTGGGAATGATTTTAATTTAACTACATCATCGTCTCTATATAAAATAAGTAGTTAAACATAATTAATTACACAATGTCATTGCGAGTGTAACGGAGTGAAACGAAGCAATCGCAAGGGTTAGGATTATTTCGCGTAGTTTGTAATAATGGTAAATATTTTTGTTTGATTACTTACTTGTGTATACGCCATTTTCTAATTGACAAACGGTAATAGTAGGTAGTTTTGGATTACCAATAAATTTTTTTCCACCAAGTCCTAAGTAATCAACAATCATAAATTCAGGTATGCCTATATTTTCGTATTTCTCGAATTTAACTGCATAGTCATCACCCCAATTAGTGCTTACTATTTCTACTACTAATGGTATTGATTCGCTTTGAAAAACTGTAGA
>NZ_FYBH01000212.1 GCF_900185595.1 Calothrix rhizosoleniae SC01 | reverse complement strand
CAGTCAGAACTAAAGTTTTGATTTATACTTTTCATTTTCTGCCATCTGCCCTCTAGCTTTTTTGTAAGATTTACCCACTGAGCGGTATTACTTACACTGTGAACTACATCTATATTTACCTGAAGTCGGAAAACTCTTCTCTAACTTGAGGATTAAATTTGCTGTTCTTCATTTTCAACCTCAATATTATCAACTAAATTTTTCTACCCTCTGGGCAATATTTGGGTGAAATAGGAGTATTTAATCAGATGGCTGACTAGGTTTCAATCTTTCCCGCCAAGAACGTTGTTTCGGTTGAGTTGGTGAAGGACGAGTAGTTTTTTTTGACTTTCACTGGTGCTGAATTTTGTGGTCTTGTTCTCACCCGTCTTCTGGTTTTAGAACTGGAACGAGATGAGTTATTTTCAGTCCGATTGCGCCGACGACGATATCTTCTATTAGTTCTTATTCTTTCCTCGGATTGCTGGTATCTACGGTTTCTTCTACGACGACGACTGCGCCGGTTATTATTTCTAGAATCTTCCTGATTATTTCTGTCTTGATCTTGCTTGTTGGGAATAGAGCGATTAATCAGGCGTTTAGGCTTGATAGGTTTGGCTTTAATCGTCCTCTTACGTCCCTTTAACTTAGGAAGAGAAGGAAACTTTTCCACATCCATATCTTCCGTTGCTGCTCTCATAAATCTCCGCCAAGCAAGAGCAGCACTAGCACTAGTACCCCGGGTTTTTCGGTTGTTATCATTACCCAACCATACCCCTGCGACTAACTGGGGTATATATCCTACAAACCACAAATCCCTAGCTTCATCAGTAGTACCAGTTTTTCCCGCTACAGGACGACGAGGTAAGTTAGCAGGAGTCCCTGTACCACTGCGAACTACTCTGCGTAGCATCCAGGTCATAATAGCAGCACTATCTTTATCTAAAGCTCTTTTGGATTTAAAATCTGCTGACCAAATAATCTTTCCTTGGCGATTAAAAATTTTCCTAATCCCATGAGGCTCTATATGTAATCCTTGGTTAGCAAAGGTACCATAGGCACTGGTTAATTCCAGTAAATTGACCTCATTGGAACCTAATGCGAGGGAATACACGGATTTAAGTTCCGATTTAATTCCCATTTTGTGAGCTAGTTCAATGGTGGGTTCAAATCCGACTTTGAGTAAAATTCTCACAGCAACTATATTAATGGATTTGGTCAGAGCATCTCTCATGCTCATCCAACCCCGGAACCTCTCATCAAAATTTTTAGGTTCGTAACCATCAACAATTAAGGGTTTATCTGGATAGCCATCATTGGGATTCCTACCACTGGCGATGGCTGCTGCATATACAAAGCCTTTAAAAGTAGATCCTGGCTGTCGCTGTGCTTGGGTAACGCGATTAAATTTATTTTTGTCAAAATCCTTACCCCCTACCATTGCCTTAATTTCACCGTTGCGGGGGTCAACAGCTACTATTGCTGCTTGTTTGAATCTTTGCCAACCTCCTTCATTGCGTAAAGTTCTAGCAACTGTCTTTTCGGCAGCTTTTTGCCATGATAAGTTTAGGGATGTTTCTACTGTTAAACCACCACCTAGTGCTTTGGCAGACACATATTTAGGTAGTTCTTTTTGAATATAACTAATAAAATAAGGAGCTTCTACTTGCCAACGTTTGGGGCGACTAACTTTGAGGGTAATGGGTTCGTCAATCGCTGCTTGTTTTTCGGCGGCGGTAATTAATTTATCTTCTGCCATCCGGTTCAATACTAGATTTCTCCGTTTGGTGGCAATTTTTATACTTACTTGGGGAGAAAATCTATTGGGTGCGGGGGGTAAAGCAGCAATGGTTGCCATCTCCCCTAGGGTCAGCGCGTCTACTTTTTTACTGAAATATACCCAAGCAGCATCTGCTACACCGTAAGCCCCGGAACCTAAATAGACCAAATTCAGATAGCGTTCTAGAATCTCGTCCTTGGTTAATTCTTCTTCCATTTTCTGGGCTAGACGAGCTTCCTTAAGTTTACGCAAAATGGTGCGCTCTTGTTTGAGGAATAATATCCGTGCTAGCTGTTGGGTGATAGTACTTCCACCTTGCACCACAGTTTGCGATCGCAAGTTATTTAATACGGCTCTGGCAATACCTTGGGGATCTACTCCATTATGTTGCTGGAATCTTCTGTCTTCGGAAGCAATAAAAGCTTGTTTAAGTTGATAGGGTATCTCCTCAATTTTGAGTTGTTCTCTAGTAACTTCTCCCTGCTGCTGTAAAATTGTGCCATCAGCAGCTTTAATCGTTAGGGTTTGCTCCCTGACCACTGCATTCAAGGCGGCTTTATCTGGTAAGGTCTTATCTAGGGAAGATACCCCGTAGTTAATAGCAATAATACTACCACCCATGCCCAACCCAGCCCATAGCCAGTAGCGTCGGTAAAGTGGTTTACCTTTACCTGGGAGTTTATCCATCACTCCTGATGAAAATCTGCCGATTCCCTTGAGTATCTGCTTGGCTTTACCAGGCTTTTTGGCTACTTTTGCTTGGGTTTTGGTTTTTGTTAAATTTTGCTGGGCAGATTCTTCATTGACATTGCGATCGCTGGCCATTAATCTGGTTTTTTCCTTAGGATGCTTATTTAATTTAGCTGATATTTCCTTGAACCAGGAGGTAATTTTAGCCACTTTTAGTTCCTCACTCCAAGTCGTTGCTAACTCATCACCATGAAATATCAGGACTAGCACACAGCCATTGTGTTAGTATAATACCCCATGAATCTAAAATATATTCATGATTAGATCGTGTTTTCTATGTAATTTTACGAAAACTTATTATAAACTCAGGGATGCAATTTTTATATTCATTGTTCCTTGAGGGCAAATACTAGAAGGACAGGGCTTGTATCCCATTAATTTCGGTCAAAGCATGAAGGATGTATATCCCAATAAAGCAGAAGATTGTATTCACAAGTGCGCTATTGCCTTGGGTAGTAATTTGGGTAATTCCCTAGAAATACTAGAAGCTGCTCTAGAAATATTATCTCAAACATCAGGAATTATTCTTCAATCCAAGTCTAGTTGGTATCAAACTAAGGCAATTGGCCCACCACAACCAGATTACTTAAATGGTTGTGCTTTACTAAGAGTAAAAATGATACCAAAATTATTATTAAAAGCTCTTTTAGACATCGAAAATCAATTTGGTCGGGTGCGTCAAGAGCGTTGGGGACCAAGAACATTAGATTTAGATTTATTACTCTATGAAAATTTAATTTTAGATACGCCAACCTTACAAATTCCCCATCCTCGTATGAGCGATCGCCCATTTGTTTTAGTTCCCTTGGCAGAAATTGCCTCAGATTGGGTTGAACCAGTTTCTGGGCGGACAATTCAAAATTTACTCCAAGATGTTAACCAGAGGGATGTCCGGCTGTTTCAGGGATGAAGGAATTAGGA
The DNA here is from genome assembly GCF_900185595.1 of Calothrix rhizosoleniae SC01. GTDB lineage: Bacteria > Cyanobacteriota > Cyanobacteriia > Cyanobacteriales > Nostocaceae > Calothrix_A > Calothrix_A rhizosoleniae. The sequence goes on along the minus strand of NZ_FYBH01000212.1, from coordinate 3,125 downwards.
AGAGGCAGGGGGGAGTAGGGAGTAGGGAGTCGGTTAGAGGTATTTTTATCTTTGGTTGCGAGATTTTTTCGTGGGAGGCTGACTTGAAATATGAGGTGATCCCAGAATCCAAAATATAAAATTTAAAATCCAAAATCCAAAATTCAAAATTCTTATGACCCCTTACACTGCTATTCTCATTGTACCTACGGGCATTGGCGCATCCATTGGGGGCTATGCTGGGGATGCAATTCCTGTTGCTAGGGTTTTGGCACAGGTTTGCGATCGCTTAATCACCCATCCGAATGTGCTGAATGGAGCTTGTCTGTATTGGAATCTACCCAATACTTTCTATGTGGAGGGTTATGGACTCGATCAATTTGCGGCTGGTAATTGGGGCTTACGTCCAGTCCATCAAAATAAAATTGGTTTACTTTTAGACCAAGGCATAGAACCAGAATTACGCCTGCGACATCTACAAGCTGCTGATGCAGCCAGAGCCACCTTGGGTTTACCTCTTACCGATTATGTAATTACAGATGCTCCCTTGAACGTAGAATTACGTACATCACTATCTGGGGCGAGTTGGGGGACAATTGGCAATCCAGATAGCTTACTCAGAGGGGCAGAAGTATTAATTAATACTGCTGGGGTGGAAGCGATCGCAGTTATTGCCCGTTTCCCCGATGAAATTGCTTCTGAGGCAGATAAAAATTACCGCCTAGGCAAAGGAGTAGACACAATTGCTGGGGCGGAAGCTGTTATTAGCCATTTAATTGTCCGGCAGTTTGGTATCCCTTGCGCCCATGCACCGGCATTTTTGCCCCCACCCCTAGAGCCAAATTTATCACCTCGTTCGGCAGCGGAAGAGTTGGGGTATACCTTTTTACCCAGTGTATTGGTAGGATTGAGTCGCGCACCTCAATTTATTTGGGGGAAAACGGATACATTTCCTCAACCAGAGGATGTTTGGGTAGATCAAGTTGATGCAGTAATTGTACCAGCCAATGCTTGTGGGGGTAGTGCTTTGCTAAATTTAAGTCAGAGGCAATGTCAAATCCTCACTGTTGAAGAGAATCAAACTCAAATACAAGTTCCTCCTCAACCCTTAGGAATGAAATCAATACAGGTTAGATCCTATTTAGAAGCGGTGGGTGTAATTGTGGCACACAAAGCAGGTATTAATCCCTCTGTTCTCAATCCTACTATCCCCCCTTTACAGTCGTTGATTATTTAGTTATTAGTTACTAGTAGAAAAAATATAAATTTTGGAGGTTAGGAGACAGTAGTAGACACTAAGATTTGATCCATACATTTTAGACAAGAAAGTACAAAAATCTTAGTACTCGAAATCACTATTTTCCCATAAACAATTACTAATTTTTAAATTCCCGTGGTTGAAAAGCAAGAACAAGAACCAGAAATTCCATACCTTACCCGTATCCAAGTTTTAGTAGCTATGGGGATAACTGCTATTTTCCTATGGATAGTTGCCAAATTATGGCTGCAAATTGGTAATATACCCCTCATGTCTTGGCGTTGGCATCCCAGAGATTTTTGGCTGGGTATAGGCTTGGCATTATGTATCACAGGTTTGAGTGGTTTAGCTTATCAACATTGGTTGGCTTATCGCAAAAGTGCTGATTACTACTTAGAAATTGTCCTGAAACCATTGGTATTACCAGATTTAATCTGGTTGGGTTTATTGCCAGGATTAAGTGAAGAATTATTATTCCGGGGTGTAATGCTACCAGGATTAGGAATGAATCACTTTGCAGTGATTTTATCCAGTTTGAGTTTTGGTGTCTTACATCTGAGTGGTTCCCAACAATGGCCCTATGTAGTTTGGGCAACAATTGTGGGATTATTATTAGGATATAGTGCCCTGTTCACTGGCAATCTTTTAGTGCCAATTGTGGCTCATATTTTAACTAATTTGCTGTCTAGTTTCTTGTGGAAGGTAAAGCAGTGATATCCATAGAGCTTGACCTAGGGATACAGCCACAGGTAATTAATCAACGCCGAGATGACATAACTATACTTTAACTGAAGGCAGAAGGCTCAATTACTGGGGGTCTTAAACCCAAACTGGGCAAGGCAAAAAGGCTTACCTTAAAACTTATTCAAACCTCCTGCCTCCTGCCCTCTGCCTTCTGCCTTGCCCGAAGGACAGATAAATACACACCTTCATATACACTCTCAGCCCTAGCCCGTAATCACCCCAGATGCACTAATGAGCAAGTGACCGTTAAAATTTCTTCAATTTTGAGTCACTGCTTTTGGTAGGCTAAACCAAAACCGCGAACCATTTTCAGGTAATGGGGAATAACCAATCTCACCACCCCAACGCTCAACCGTAATGCGACAGAAATAAAGTCCCAATCCTACTTTGCCTGTTCTATCTGTTCCTTGGGCAAACTTCTTAAACAAGTTTTTAGCAATCTCCGGTGCTACCCCTTTACCTTCATCGTCGATTGTCACCAAGATGCTATTATCATCTTGCTGTAAGCCAATTGTCACTGTAGTATTTGGTGGGCTATGACGCAAAGCGTTTTCCGTTAAATTTGTAATTACCCTTTCCAGGCGAGATTTGTCACCTACCACTTTCCAATCAGCATTCATGTTAACGTCAGCAGCAAGTTTTAGCTCTACATTATTCAGAGAAAAACTGGGAGTTAAAACGTGGATTACCTGCTGAACTATAAGTAGTGCATCTGGAGCTATTTCTGGATTGACTGTAAAAGCTTCTAAGGATTGCATTTCCGCAGAGAAGGCATTTAGTATTTCTCTAATTAGCATTTCTTGCTTCATGGTTTGCTGTCTGCCAATGTTCAGGGTTTCCCTGCCTTGAGGGGTTAAATTTTCAAAATCTAAGAGTGCAAAGCAGCAATTAATGCCACTTAATAGCCCTGCCATATCATGGATAATGCAATGTATTAATATATCCTTTTTCTGGCTTTCTTTAACGGTATATTGAAAATCTAATTGATTTTCTCGAGCTTTTTGAATAATTTGTTGTCGCTGCTGGTATTCTTCTCGTAAAGATTTGATCAGAATAATTTTTTGATTATTTATTTTAATGGCAGTAGCTTCAAAAAAATACTCGTTCTCAGATGAATCGACATGATTCCAAATTCCAGAATTAC
>NZ_FYBH01000211.1 GCF_900185595.1 Calothrix rhizosoleniae SC01 | reverse complement strand
GTAAGTTATACGACGTAAAAAGTGCTTTAGAGGAGATAGGAAAATATCACTTTAATCCGCAAATTATCGCTTTTATACAAAATGGCATTGTTGACCAGGATTTCTATGTTGAATTTCAAGAACATCCAGGATTAATTACTGTTAGTGTATTTAATGGATATAACCTGACAGATAACAATATTATAGTCAGAGAAAGTCATCTGGGTTTACAGGTCGAAGATACTGTGGCGGGGCGAAAAATTTGTGATTTATTCACATCAGCTGGTATTCGCTGTCATCCTACACCTAATATTGAGGAGATGAGAGTAAAAAAACTGATAACTAATGCGGCATCGAATGCGCTATCAGCAATAGAGAAAAAAACAATTGGAGAATTAATTGCTGACAAAAAACTAAAAGAAGTTTTTGACGGAATCATCCAAGAAAGTTGGGCAGTCCTGAAAGATGACTATCATCTACCCAGTCTAGAGTTTCTGCAAGAAGAAATATATCAACTTATCAGTAAAGTCAAAGAACACTACTCTTCAATGTACCAGGATTTAAGATCTGGAAGAAATACAGAGATTGAATTTCTGAATGGGTTTATTGTTAACTTAGGAATAAAAAAAGGAATTACAACTCCTTATAACCAACAAGTTTATCTGGCAACACTAGCAGAACAAAAGAACTATCAATGAAAATGATTCACTGTGCATTCAATAGTTGAATGAAAAAAGAGAAAAATCATAACAAGGAAATATTAATACGTGTCTTTGCCCATGCCATTAAAGACATCATTGAATATATACCCGGCCCCGACATGGGAACGGATGAACGGTGCATGTACTGGGTCAAATCAGAAATTGGTCGGGCTGTGGGATTACCACGGGAAATAGGAGGTATTCCTTTAGATGAAATTGGTGCTACTGGTTTTGGGCTCAGTGTTTGCGCTGAAGTTGCTAGTAGTTTTTGTGATGTGAATCTGGAAGGAGCACGGATAGTAATTCAGGGTTTTGGTTCTGTAGGGCAACACGCAGCTCGTTTTTTAGCAGCTAAAGATGCTGTACTAGTTGCCGCAGCAGATTCCCAGGGAACAATCTTTAATCCTCAAGGTATTGATATTGAACACCTGATCCAACTCAAAAATGTTGGTAAGAGTGTAATTGATTACTCTCAAGGGGAGAAACTAGAGCAGGATGCAGTAATTGCCATTCCCTGTGACATTTGGATACCAGCAGCCAGACCAGATGTGATTCATAGTGACAATGTAGATAGACTGCAAACTAAACTTGTTTTGCAAGGAGCTAATATTCCTTTCACCGCAGAAGCAGAAAGAATATGCCATCAACGTCATATTTTGATTGTCCCTGATTTTATTGCCAATGCTGGGGGTGTAATTTGTGGAGCAGTGGAGTATGCCGGTGGTAATCAGCAAAATGCTTTCCAAGCGATTGAAAAGAAGATTCGCCAAAATAGCACCTTGGTTTTAGAAACTGCTACTAAGACCGGAATACAACCACGAGAGGTGGCGGTGGAAATAGCCAAACGACGAGCCTGTAATGTGATGAAGTGGTGGGAGTGAAATTTGCAAATTTGGTGGTAGCTATTTCCAGAGGAAGTAAGGTAAAGGCTTATTTTTGGTTAAAGACAGCAGGAATCTTTGGCAAGTGAAGATACTCCAGTACCATACTAAACAATAAAATGTCCCACGGTTGGTGGGACGTTTTATTCTCTATAAGTGCCTAATGGTGTCCGCGCTGGAACTGTCCGCAGCGCTAAAGATAAGCTTTTTGGATGTTTATCTAGTGAAACTGATTAAAGAGGATTAAGCGAGGGAGAAAATCTGGTCAACATTATTGCTCAATGTACTGGCATTATTCCAACTGACAACTGCAAGCAGATCATTTCCTTGGAAGACTTTAGCACCGTCGCTACTATCATCGAAAGATAGATTATCCAAACTGCTGACCTGGAAATGAGTTGAACCGAGTTGGAAGTTGTTAATAATGTCGTAGCCTTTACCCTTTTCCAATACAACAGTAGTAGAACCACCGCCACCAAGCCAAACTGTATCAAAGCCACGACCACTGTTGATGTAGTCATTACCACCATTGCCATAGATGGTGTCATCTCCATTATTGCCATAGATAATATCGGCTTGAGAACCTCCATAGATCAAGTCGTCACCTTTTCCACCTGCTATGTAGTCTTCGCCACCATTGCCATAGATGGTGTCATCTCCATTATTGCCATAGATAATATCGGCTTGAGAACCTCCATAGATTAAGTCGTCACCTTTTCCACCTGCTATGTAGTCTTCGCCACCATTGCCATAGATTACGTCATCTCCAGCACCACCGTCCATGAATTCATTGCTACCAGAACCGGCAATGGTATCATCTCCCTTTCCACCGAAGAGTTCATCTTCACCACCATTACCATAGATAGCATCATCTCCGCGTAGACCACGGATAATCTCAGCAGCGCTAGTGCCAGATAGAACATCATTACCCCTAGTACCACGTATGATTTCTTTCTCAATTGGTTCAGGTTCACCACCATTGATAAAGAACTGTGTCTTTTCAAAAACCGTAGCACCTACTTCTTGCCCTAAAGTCCTACCGTTAAGGTCTCCATCCGTAAAGTGAATACCACCATAGAGACGAGAAATACCAGCCTCATCAGCAGCCTCACTGAAAGTTTCCCACTCCAATGTCACTGCATCTGTAGGTGTAACTCCAGGTTCAAAGCGAGATTCACCAGGTTTAAAAGTAATAAAAGCACCAAAATCATCACTACCGGTAAATAACTTTAAAATCTCGGCCGCAGAAGCACTAAAAGCACTGTGTCCAGAAGTGTATTCTGCAAATGGTGGAGAGGGATCGCTACCAGGAGTCTGATAAGTAAGAAAATCAGTGGCGAGAATAGTCTGAGTTCCTTCTCCTGGACCACCCCAAGCATCAATAACGAACCCTCCGAGGTCTGTATCGAACTCTCCAATCAAACCCAGCTCACTAAGGTCTCGAATTGCCCTCACAGGACGGGCATAGTCATAAAATGTCTTGGCTTCCCAGGTAGCAATACCAGCATCGAAAACTGCATTACCTAATCCAAAGAAGAGTTGGGCATCTTCATCTAAAGTGTTGTCATCTCGTGCTGAGACAAATTGTCCAAAGGTCATCCAGGTACCTGGAGGGAAAGAGGTTCCACCCCCATCTTCCCAAAACTCAGCTACTAGCTTTTGCTCATCAGTGAGATTTGCGCTGATATTGACAACTTCCTCAGCTTGGGCAATAAATTCAGGATTGATGATTTCCCCAATAAGGCTTTCGTTAATTGCTAAAACATCGCCTGAATTGTATGTAGCTGTATTCTGATTGAGAGTAATCGTTTGTGCTTCTACATCAACTACACCATCTACCAAGAGAAATGGTTCTGGTGCTTCTGGTCGAAATTGGTCGCCGGATTCCAGAGCAAATGGGGTGACTTGACCCCACTGAGGAGTGAGAAACTGTTGGATACGATCTTCCTCCCCTGGGGCGGCATCAATAGGTACCGGCTCTGGTGTCCAGAAGTCAATGAAGTTGGTATCGCTAGGGCCGTTGACAGGTTCATAGTCACTGGTATCGGAGGAACCATCAAGGCGACGGAATTCCAGTAAGGCTTCTGCAGAGACATTACCAATACCCGCAGCAGTGCTAGTATCAGTGGTGTCGTTTGCTGAGTCAAAGCCCAACTCAGCCATCAACTCATCGAAAACTGCTGTCTCTGTGGGGAATAGCTCTGTTAAAACACGATAAGCAGCAAAGCTCATCGCCTTTTCTTTGTTTGCGTCGGTAATCTCTGCTGCAGAAACCTGTAGGTCATCGCCAAGTTGAGTACCGATAGCTGTTGGGTCATAAGCAGCCCAAGCATCGAACATGGCGGTATGCATTACACCATAAGCCCGGGAAGCAATGGTTGGTCCAGGAGAACTGTTGATGACCGCTTGCTGGACGGCTTTGTCCCACAGAACGGAAATTGTGGGGTCATCATCGTTAACTGTAACCAGTTGAGTCTCGGGATCGAGGATCAACTGAACGTCATCATTGATTTCACTAGTAGATTTTTGTGACATGTTTACTTGTCATGAATATTATGAATCTTGCAAAATGATTTCAGAGCTTGATCACAATTACCCCAGATATTTAGGTTTGCCTTGTTCTAAGATGAATTCAATTACGGGAAAAATTATGCAATTTT
>NZ_FYBH01000323.1 GCF_900185595.1 Calothrix rhizosoleniae SC01 | reverse complement strand
GATGCCAAATTGATTATAGTTAGGAGCAAGTTATGGCAGTCATTGAAAATCACCAACACATCTATGGTGGTGTCGGCTCAGATGATAAACACTGGTTTGGAGAAGGTTTCGCATCCCAAAAAATGAAGGAAGGAACCTATTGGATAAAATTTGACCGTCCGTTTGCCGGAATTCCAGCACCAGTTTGTACCATTGCTGGAAATGAGTGGAGGATATTTAATCTGTCAATTGCGATCATTGAGCTTAATCCAGAATACTTCATCTGCACTACTTCATCACCTGAGAGACCTGTAGATTCTAATTTTACATTCATTGTTTTTGGTGACGTATAAACAATATTGAAGATGGTGGTTTCACCTTTATTACTTTTGGTCAGGTATAAATCAGAGCTTTTTGAGATAGCAATGAACATTTGATATATCTCAAACTAGTATGATTAAATATAGCCTCATTCTTATAGTTTGAGGCATTCGTTGTTGGGGATGATCTGCAATTCTAGAAATGCAGACTCTTTAAGGCTTGCGTGTTTTTATACTTTAGTTATTATGAAGGATTGCTCAATCTCTGAATTAAACAGTCTGCAATCCTTTGGGCTGCTCCTGGTTGTCCCATTCGCTGCATTCCATTTTGGCAAATTAGGTGAACCTCGTCGGGATTATTAAATAGCGATCGCACAAATTCTCCCACTTTTTCCGGTCTGGGGACTAAAATCACAGAACGCCCCAAATGTCGGCTTTGGGCTTCGGCAAATGCCGGGGTGAATTGGGGACCCTCTCCAGGAATAGTAATTGCTGGTTTGCCTAAACCCACAAATTGTTCCGTGGCTGTCCCTGCCATCGCGATTGCCACATCTGCTAAATACAGACAATCATTGTAGGCATTTTGGGTCAAAATTAGATATGCATTATTTTGCTTGAATGTCAATGCTTGATTGTCATTGATTTGTATAGGTAATTCCCCTTGTTCTTGGAAGCGCCAGCCAGAGCATTGTAGGATGTGACATAAATTATCCATATCTAGGTTAGGGGAAATGGCTGCTAAAAACAATGCATGGCGAGAATGAACCTGTCTAAATTCTTGTTGTCGCAAATTTGCCATGATTGAAGAAACAGCGATCGCTATGGTTTCCCAGTTGTTGTATGCTTCGGGAGGGCGAGAACCGGGTAGGAGGGTAACAACTAAAGGACGAGTTAGTTCTTCCTGTTCAGCATTGACACGAAAAAAGCTTTGACTGGGAAAGGTTGGTTCCAAACCATCCATCATCGGATTACCCAAATCAAAGGCAGGGATCGACCATTTTTGTAAAATCTTGGTAGTTAGAGAATCTCTGGGAAATACCCCTTGACAACGGCGATGACTCATCAACCAACGTTCCCAAGGATGATATATAGAGCCAGAAAAATTTTCCCATCGCGCTCCCTTGGTATGGCGCTTTAATAAACCAGCTTCATCCCTGACATAGTATTCTGATTTTGCTGTTCCCACAAAGGTATAATTCGCACCACTCACCCAGGCTAGTAACAGAGGGACTATATCTCCCACCGCTAAAATTGCACATTGGGTATGAGATTTTTTCCGTGTATTTACCCAGTGACGAATGGCTTTGATTTGATTCCAAGTCAGTTGGAGCAAACCACCACGGATATCGCCCATTAATTGGTTTCCATCCATATATATAAAACCACCAGAAGGCATGGTACGAACGGCACCAATTACAGGAATATTCAGTTCTTGATATTTGTGACCTTTTCCCACTATGGGTAATGCAAATATTTCCGGGGAATGGGGTGATGATTGCAGTGCTTGGACAATTCTAGCTGCAATTACATCTTCTCCGTGACCGTTACTTAAAACAAGTAGTTGAACTGGAGGATTGATATTTTGGTTTTTAGCAGTTTGAGATAAAGGAGATACATCCATAGGAGTGAGTGTGGGAAGTATGGGGAGTGTGGGAAGTGTGGGAGGTGCTCACGGTGCTCACAGGTGTAAGCTTTTTACAATCGGGTGTTGGTCAGACTTGGAGGACAACCCCCCTACAATCCCCCAAGGGATAAGACAAGAAAGGAACACTGAACTAAATATTGTATAGTTGCCCAAAGGTGTTGTTTAAACAAGGATGGAAAACCGAACCAAATATTGTACGGTTACCCAAAATAGAAACTGGTTCAAAAGCCTATTTGATCGAAAAAGAAAAGGATACAAGCCTCCAAATTTATTTGTGGAAACATTAGAAATAATTGTGCCGCGCTGCATCGCTATTTCAAGCCCTTACGTTCATGTATGGGGTTTCTCCCCTGCTCCCTGCTCCCTGCTCCCTGCTCCCCTACCTCTTCCTGTCTTCTAATCTCCCCACACCTCCCACACTTCTTTCCCTCCATCACTCCTTCCCTCCTGCTTGGGGCTCAGAAACAAAAACCTACTATTTAATGTCTGGGTTGGCAAGAGGTATACATGGGAAAAATGACAACAGTGAGGCTGGAAGTTAGGATTATCCCCATAAATTAACCTCGATACAACTAACTCCCAGTCGTTCGGGTTATTAATTATGCGAAATTATCCTACTGTAATTTTTACTTTAGCTACTTTAGCGGCTAGTAATGCCACTCAACAAGCTGTAGCTACACCTATTAAAGCTACTACTAAAACAGAAAATCCTAGGGACATTGTGGTTCCCACTCAGGCAGAAAATATTACCCGAACAGACAATATTACACCTCCAAATTTTGTCACTGAGCAACAATTTTCTCAGAATCAAGTAACTCCTCAAAAGAGTATACAACAGAGTGCTAAAACTGCCACAAAAATAGCACCAACGGCTAAAGTTAATAATTCAGTAGTGGTTAATACTACTCAGTTAGCTCCTGTGATGCAAGCCCAGCAAATACCAGTTCCTAATCCTGGGAATAAAACACCCACAACTCAGGATTTAGTTGTCACTGCTACAGATGTCAAGGTGTTAGGAGTTGACAGTGAATTACAGAAAATAATTCGCAGTACGATCAAAACCCAACCAGGAGGCGCAACTAGCCAAAGTCAATTACAACAAGATGTACAGGCGATTTTAGAGACTGGTTTAGTTACCAATGCCAAGGTTAATAGTAGCAGTACGAAAAATGGTTTAAGTGTGGTGTATAAAGTGCAGCCTATTGTTGTGCGATCGCTGCAATTAAATGGGGCAAAAGTACTGACTTATCAAGTTGCTAATAAATACTTTGCATCCCAAATAGGTAAAGCTATTAGCCCACAAATTTTAAAGCAAGGGGTAGAAAAAATTAATCAGTGGTACCTGGATAATGATTATAAGTTAGCTAGGGTATTATCTATTAAGCCAGACCGTCAAGGTATTTTAACCATGAATGTGGCTGAAGGGGTGGTGGGAGATATCGAATTTATTTTTTTGAATGATGATGACAAGACTATTGATAAAAAAGGTAAGCCAATTAAAGGACGTACCAAAACCGATTTCCTCAAAAAACAAATTCAGTTAAAAACTGGTCAAATTTTCCAAGAAAATTTAGTCAGACAAGATATTCAAAGACTATATGGTACTGGTTTATTTTCTAGTGTGAATATTGCCTTAGAAGGGGATGCTAATAAATTAAAAGTTGTTTATAAACTCAAAGAATTAGGAGCGCGTTCTATCAACCTTGGTGGTAATTATAACGGAGATCAAGGAGTGGTAGGTAAATTAACTTACCGAGACAGAAATGTACGTGGAAACAACGATGCTTTGGGTGTGGATGTGAATGTTGGTCGTCGTCATTTGGGCTTTGATACTCAGTTTACCAGCCCTTACCGCCCTAGTAATCCTGATCGCCTGGGCTACACAGTAAATGTTTTTCGTCGTCGAGCATTGGCAAATACCCTGGATGATTCAGTTAGGCTACCTAATGGAGATAAAGTCCGTAAAGGGGAAATTGGTGCTAGCCTCAGTTTTCAACGACCAATTGAAGGTTGGGATACTTCCTTAGGATTTAATTATACTCGCATTAGCATCCGCGATCGCCATGGTAATATTAGCCCGCAAGATTCCCAGGGAAATCTCTTGTCTTTAAGCAATAGTGGTGTTGACAACCTAGCTACTGTATCTTTTAGTGCTGTGAAAGACCGTAGGGATAACCGCTTAAATCCCACAAATGGCTCTATCCTCAAACTGAGTACAGAACAATCCATACCCCTGGGACTGGGAAATGTCTCCATGAATCGCCTGCAAGCAAACTACAGTAGATTTAGACCAGTTAAAGTCTTTAAATCTGATAAACCACAAGTGTTTGCTTTTAATGTTCAAGCAGGTACAGTCCTTGGTGATTTAGCATCATACAATACTTTTAATTTAGGAGGTACCAACTCAGTGCGCGGTTACGGTTCTGGTGATGTTGGCAATGGACGTACTTATGTATTAGCTTCTGCTGAATATCGCTTTCCGGTGTTCCAATCTCTCAGAGGTGTAGTATTTGCTGACTATGGTTCAGATTTAGGTACTGGTAACACAGTTGTAAATAATTCCACGGGAGCCAGCAGTAAGCCAGGTAATGGTTTTGGCTATGGTGCTGGTTTACGCCTAAATTCTCCCTTGGGTTTGCTGCGGGCTGATTATGGTATTAATGACCAAGGAGAAGCTAGATTACATTTTGGTATTGGTCATCGTTTCTAATTCAAGCAGAAGACACAAGCCATTGGAGTATTTTAGGCAAAGGGCAATATCGATCCAGCAGATACCCGGAGAGTGAGTTATCATAGCCATGAATCAACAATATTTTTTATCCAAAGTTTGTAAAAATTTTATATGAATAACTGGTTGAGGATGATAAATTTTACTTTATGATTAATTGCCCCTAATCTCAAAATCTGAAAGTCACAAATCCAGACGCAAATCTCAAATCGCAAAGGCTATGCTAACTGGTACAAAATTGCAGGGTGGAAAGTATACCTTAACTCAAGAAATTGGTCGAGGTGGCTTTGGTATTACTTTTACGGCAACTCACCATTACTTAAATCAGGTAGTGGTAATTAAAACTCTCAACCACAAGTTACAAAAACATCCTGATTTTGCTATCTTTGGCAGTCAATTTCAAGATGAAGCCAGACGGTTAGCGACTTGTATTCACCCAAATATTGTGCGAGTCAGCGATTTCTTTGTGGAAGATGGATTACCTTATATGGTGATGGAATATATTCCTGGGGAAACTCTGGGTGAGGCGTATGTACTACCGGGAATTCCTTTACCAGAAGAGATGGCGATTCATTATATTCGTCAGATTGGTGCAGCTTTACAAGTAGTACATCAGAATGCTTTGCTACACCGGGATATCAAACCGGATAACATTATTCTCCGTGAAGGAACCCAAGAAGTAGTACTGATTGATTTTGGTATTGCTAGGGAATTTAATAGTGGTGTCAAGCAAACCCATACAGGGATAGTATCTGAGGGCTATTCTCCCATCGAACAGTACCTTTCCCAAGCACCCCGTACCCCCGCAACAGATGTATACGGCTTGGCTGCAACCCTATATGCATTACTGACAGCACAAGTTCCTATACCAGCATTATTGCGCGATCGCGAACAAATGGCATCCCCCCGTGAACTCCAGCCCCATCTGAGTGCAGCTGTCAATCAAGCTGTAATGCGGGGTATGGCTGTAGAAGCACGTTTCCGCCCTCAAACCGTGGGAGATTGGTTACATTTATTACCTGGTGCCTATGGCAAAGTTCCAATCACTCAGCCAGTACCAACCCATGCAGTACCTACCATTAATTTATCTGTTGAGCAAACTCCACAAGCTGCACCACAGCCATCAATTCCCCTCAAAGCTAAGCAAAAGTTTAGTCCCCAAAAACAACGGACAAATCATTTATCAGCTGCTCACAAATTCAGTTTACCAAAGGGAACACCAAAAGTTTTCATGGGTGTGGGTATAGCTGTCTTAGCAGCCACAGCAGGGTTTGGAGCTACTAGTATGCTGTTTTCATCTTTGAGAAAACCAGCTTCTCAACCAGTGGTAGAAACGCCAGTTAAAAGTACTTTTGGGGAGAAAATGCTTCCTGCTCAACAAACTCCATCTCCCCAATTCACAGAGGATGCTGCAACTCAGTCACCAGCACCGAGACGGAGACGTAGACGGAAATACATAAGAAAAAAATCCACCCCTAATACTCGTAAAACATCACCTAAAACCTCGCCGCAAGAGAGTTCGCAAGATTCTGCTCAAGAAACAACAAAAACAAAAATCAAAACTCCTAAACCCTCTACTTCACCCTCTTTGGTAGATAAGCTACGTAAAATTAGGGATCAACGTAAAAGTTCTCCAGCTAAATCTAAATCTAAATCCCAATCTTCTCAAAAGTCTGTTAGAGATCCTAATTCTGTAGTTGTACCAACCACACCAGCAAATAAAGGTTCTAACTCATCTTCTGTGGTGGTACCAACTGTGAGACTTAAGTCAAATTCAGCCACGAAAAACTTGACTCAAACGGAAAATAAAGTGATGCTACAAAATTAATATTTTATGTCTTCAGTAATTATACTGATTTTTTGCTTTGTAATGCTAAAATTTTAACCCACTGCGAAATCTGTAAACTTCCGCAGAGAAGGCGAGTGGAATCCGACAACAATATCCTGTTTTGCAACTCCCATTTCCACTAATTCATGAGCTATATCTATTTCAGTCTAGAATAGTTTCAGTTGAACATTAGGAAGATAAGCTGTAATATTATTAGAGCTATCTTCAACATATTCAAGTATGCAATGAGCAACATATTCAGCAAGCTTAACAGGAACGGCATTGCCAATCATTTGCTCTAAGTTTGATTTATTACCTTTGAACTTAAATGTTTTAGGAAATGTTTGAATATAACTTCTTTCAATTGTAGTTAAAGGTCGTAATTTATCAGTGACATCACAAGCATCCCCTTTATGTTTTTTGTATGTTTTAGGTATGGGGCGGTTGACACCTCGAACTGTTGGACTCGGTTCGTGGATGCTGAAAATAGCCCTTCTCTGATAACTTCTAGGATGGCGATAAAAATATTCAATATCCAAGCTATTACCTAAATATTCAAAAACAGTCATAGGTTTTTGCGACTGATTTTTTTTTAAATAATTATTCAATATATTATCTTCTCCATTCAATTGACCAATCAAGAAGTATCTTTTTCTAGATTGCGGAACCCCACAATAACTTGCATTCAAAATTGAAGAAGTTAAACCATACCCATTTTGCTTGAATATTTTTATAACCGTTTTTAAAACTTCGCTTTTGACAATTCTTTCAACATTTTCCATCACAAACCATTGAGGCTTTACACAAGAAACAATATTCGCAAACTTCAAAGTTAAGTCTGCTCTACCAAAACTTTCGTCTCTTTTACCTGCACTTGAAAAATCTTGACATGGAGGGCCACCAATGATGATTTCTGGATTAAAATTAGCAACGGGAGTATATGCTTCATGTGTCGAAAGGTCTTGTTTATAAATAGGATGTTGGAAATTTTCTTTATAGACTTCAATCGCTGGTATCCAGTAATCAAAAGCAGAAATTATATCAAAACCTGCATTTTGGAATCCAAGTGATAATCCTCCACAACCAGCAAATAAATCAACTGTTCTCATCGCTACAATTTAGTTATAGAATCAAGCTTATCCTAACTAATTAAAGAGGTTAGGAGAATTGTAGATTATAGCGTCCAATCTTCTTTCTGGACTTAATAAGTTTTGACCGCCACCTAAAATAATTCTTTTTATTTCCTCCATATGGATACGTGGTTGTCTCAATGCTTTTGATCTCATATAGGGATAGGTTACTCTACCACTAACAGCAAATGCTTTATCATTTTTTGTATTGTATGAAAGAGCATCTATAATATTTTTATGATTAAAACAACCATTAATACTGAAGTCATAAAGCATTTTAAAAAACCAAATAACTGTTCGAGTATTTCTTTTGATAGCCCGTATCCTTCCAAAAGTATCAATTTCTTGTTTGGTTAAGTCTATAAATAATCTAGTAAAAGCAAGATTACTCCAAATAAAAACATCTAAACAATATTCTGCAAATTTTGAAGATTTTCCTTCAGTCTTCCATACAGGTTGCATTAAAAAGGGTTTTTGATATTCCAACATTGAAAGTGCAATTGAATCTATTACACTAATCATGTCTGAAATATAAGGTATTACAGATTCTGGCTCTGTCCAATCAGAAAGTTCTAAAAAATTTCTACCTATCAAGCTACTAATAGGATGCGTGTTTAGTTTCACAGTTTCTGCAATGCTACACGCCAAGTACACTATAGTATCTGGTCTTACAACAATTTCACAGCCATAGTAATCTTCTGCTAAATCACATGTTGTGTTATCAGGTAAAGCTGTTAATTTAATTTCAATTGCTTGTAAACAAGATCCTATATCTTTTGCTTGTGTAACTAAATCAACTCCTGGAAGATTACCAATTAAATACTGTTGATAAGGTGTAAACTGTGTTTCAAAAGCATAGAAAATATTATCGGAATCTGGTTTTATACCGTATAAATTATCTGTGCTAATACTTGAGTGTTCAATTTTCAAATCTGAATTAATTTTAATGTATATGTTTTCAAGATTTTTACTATATAAATAAGAACACAAAGAAGCTGGGAAAGAAGAATTAAAACAATTTTTACCCCAAGCTTCTTTTTGGGTAAAGTCTCGGTTGGAGTACTTTAATCCAAATAGACCAGGTTTTTGGTTCGAGATATTCTCCGACAACACACTATATAACCAGAAAAATAGTTAAAATGATTAGTTTACTTGAATTATGTGTATTATTCTATAAGACTTTTATTGTAGCATAAGCTATTAACAATATATTGATATTAATCTCCAAGTACAGCCATCACTGATTTAGGTAATAACTTATCTTTAAACCAGACAATTCTCGCTGGAACATCTTGCAATTTCACCCCAGCTTTATCCAAGTTCAACCTCTCAGAAATTGCCAAAATCAAATTATCGCATCCAGAACGCCGCACTTGATAAAACTTCTTTTGTAAATATTCTGGTCGCCAATAACCGATAATTTCTAATAAGAAAGTGCGCCCATCGGGATGTACTAAACGAAAATCGGGAATCATCACACTCCCCGGTATGGGAACTAAATCTACTTCCCTTTCTAATACCCACTCAGTTTTCATTGCTTCCCACTTATCAGCAAAGGAAGCCTCAATCATACTATCGTAGGGTTTACCAGGGGGGTAATGGGTAACTAAGCCACACTCAGAATTAAGGGTGAAACGTCCAGTTTTCCAAGTATTAGTATAGAAATCCTTGACTCGTAAGGTAGCTGCTAAACTCCATTTCGTCACATGCAGTAAAGCAGGAATTAATTTAGCGATCGCTAGTCCATATCTAGTACTAGGATGGAACAAACTAGTAGGGCCATCAATGGTAATTGTAAATCCATGATCCGCATCTCCTTCGATATACGCCATTAATTGAAATAATTTCAAATAACGAAATAATAATTTATATTCCCCTGGTACATTACGATGGGCGTTAATAATTAATTGACTGGCTTTGTAAAATATTCCTTGTACTTGGGATAAGTTATATCGATGGAGCAAATCTGGGGGTGTGGGTGGCTCAAAAATGGTGAGAATTTTATTTTCAGCCAAATCTGCATATAATCCATCACTTACCTGGGAAGGTAATACTTCTCGTTCTAGTTCATGGGTTAAATCATCGGCAATTTTTGTCAAGGTAATTTGAGTTTCTGCTTGACTGGGGGATGATTTCGCCGCCAAAGTAAAAACCCGCTCCCTTAACATTGCTGGTTCTAAGGGACTTACTACTTCAAAGGTGGAAAAGCTAGCTTTGAGAATATAAGCTAAACCTCGTTTGAATTTGTAATCTGGTGTATCCCCTTCTAAATCTAAAAGCTGACGTTCTAACAAACCTTGGCTGTTACCTACCGCTTCCTGAAAACAGGTAATTAATTCAGTCGCAATTTGTAAATGTTGCGAATCTATTTTGACTCTTTTGGGATTGATTTGTTCTCCATTTTGGCGATGAATCAATAAATCTGTTGGTAACATTTCAAGAGTTGATAGTTGACAGTTGACAGATAGGAGTTAAGAGTTAATTGTTGGGTTATCAACGTGTATCCGTGTCATCAGTGTCATCCCTTGAATCAGTGTTCCGTTTTTTAGTGGAATAATTAATATTTAATTGTTCCGCAGCTTTTTGAGTTTCCCCTTTAACTTTACCATAAATTACCCGTAAATTACCTTTTTTCTGCTCCTCTGCTCCCTTTTTCTCTTCCTCTCCTCTCCTACGAGCCGAAGTCCGTTCTTCACTAGTATTTTCCGCAATAACTTCGTATAAAATTGCTCTTTTATTGGGAGTTTTTCCCTTCCTTAAAACCCTGCCCAATCGTTGAATATATTCCCTTGCTGAACCAGTTCCTGATAAGATAATAGCAATACTAGCCGACGGAACATCCACCCCTTCATTCAATACATGGGAAGCCACTACAGTCTTATATTCCCCTGACCGAAACTTAGTTAAAATAGCGTGGCGTTCCTTAACAGGAGTTTGATGGGTAATGGCTGGAATCAAAAAAGCTTGAGAAATGCGGTAAACAGTGGCATTGTCAGCAGTAAAAATCAATGTTCTTTCAGGATAGTGCTTCGTCAATAAATCCACCAACACCCGGATTTTCCCATCCGTACCCACGGCGATTTCCTTCGCTTCCCGATGGGCTAACATGGCTCTCCTGCCAGCTTGCGATCGCGCACTCATCTGCACAAATCTTTGCCAGCCTTGAATACTTCCCAAAGATATCTTTGATTCCTTCAAAAAATCATTGCGGATTTGAATCAGACGGTTATATTTCCCTCGTTCTAATTGAGATAACTTGACTTTAATTTGCACAATTTCATGGTCTGCTAATGCATTCCCAGCCAAGTCTTCCGCTCGTTTACGATATACTTCTCGACCAATGAGAATATTCAAATCTGCATGTTTTCCATCCGTTCGTTCCGGAGTAGCAGACAGTCCTAAACGATAGGGTGCGATCGCATATTCGGCAATCACTCGATTAAAATCTGTAGGTAGGTGGTGACACTCATCAAAAATGATTAACCCATACCTATCACCTATACTTTCTGCATGGATGGCTGCACTGTCATAAGTGGCAACTAATATAGGTGTTTTATCTCTAGAACCACCCCCCAATAATCCCACCTCAGCATCGGGAAACGCCGCTAACAAATGGGCATACCATTGATGCATTAAATCCAAAGTTGGCACCACAATCAGGGTAGTACGGGGTGTAGCTTGCATTGCCATTTGGGCTAAATAAGTCTTTCCCGCCGCCGTAGGCAGTACCACCACCCCCTGTCTTCCGGCTAATTTCCATGCTGCTAATGCCTCAGTTTGGTGGGCATAGGGTTCCATTTCCAAACTAGCAACTAAATCTATGGGATAAAAACCCCTCGCATCGTCAGTAAATTCTGTATCCCCTGCTTGTAGTGATTCTACCAAACAACGATATTGAATTGCAGGCACGCGAAATTTCTCCACCCTGTCATCCCATGTAGCATAATCCATCCATGCTTTACCACGGGGGGGTGGATGCAAAATTAAAGTACCGCGATCGAATGTTAATTTCGGTGTGCGAACCATGAGTATTTATTTTATTTCCCATTGGGGGAATAAATCAATCGTTTGCCCCTGCTACATGAAAATTCGGCGTTGCTGTTAGCGCAGCTTGGCGGAACTCTATATACTGGGATGATTGACCCTGACACGAAGATGCGGAGACGTGGAGACAGGGAGACAGACAGTCCCGATGAAAAAATTTCACCATCAAGGATGAAAATACCTCTGCCTGACTTCCGACTCTCGATTTCCCACTCCCTATTTTCAAGCTAGTCCCTCACGGGAAAATCCCACAACCAAGCATGAAAATACTTCCTTCACTCTTTCACTCTTTCACTCCTTCACTCCCCATTTTCAAGTCATAGGGATTATGGTTGCTCCTCTCTGACAAAATCATCCTGCAATTATCCAATGCCGAAAATTCTGGCTCCAGGAAATGGTTCCTCCTCCACAACTGGTGGTACTAAAAAAATTGCACCTGCACGCACGCTCAAGAACCTATCCATCCCTGAAAGTTGGTTGTTAGGATCGCCACCAAAATTTATCCGACCAAACCAGCTTTGCTGTGTGAGCATTCTGAACAACCGTTCGGGGGTATCTTGAAAACTGACAAAGTTCAACCCTGTGCAAAAGCCAGGAGCGCTATCGAGGGATTCGAGGAACTCATAGCCCTGGCGGAAAACGCGGAGTGAATTGCGATCGCTGACTGGTGTTAGGTGATGGTTTGCCCTTTGCACATGACTTTGCTGGAGAATGGCTTCATTCACGTTACTAGGCTCAAAGAAAGCTTCGTTACCAGAGGTTGAAACATCCATCCTTCCCATGACTGGGCAGCCTGCTTTCATCACTGGATTCCCTTCACTATCAATAGATACCAAAGGACAACCAGTTAATTTGTCCCGACCTACCAACAGCTCTTGTTGTTGACGATTAAGCTTTCGCCAAATTGTTAAATCAGCTGTCACTCTGAGGAAGGCTAAATAAGTGCCACCTTCAATCCATTGTTCCTCAGGTGGGAGGGGTTTGATTACAATCGCCCCTTCCCGTTCCGAGCTTTTCATATTAGAAATGCCGTCATGGAAATCAATCCAGCTACGCCCATCATCGCGCTGAAACCCTTTATAAAAGGAAGTCAAAAGTAGGGGAGCCAAACCAGTATCTTCGTCACTCATATCTTGCAACGCTTTCCATGTCTCCACAACCGCACGATTAACCGCCAGTTGGGTTTCTGCAATCAATTGCACCGCAATTTCCTCATCTGCTGGATTAGTTTTCACATCATCCCCATACTGTAGACCTGAACCAATCAGTAAGGGGCCTCCTCCAGTTGGGAAAGGTGAGCGAAAGGCACCAAAATCTTCAAGGTGACTGGGTAATTGATGTTGAATATCAGGGAGTTGGAAGGCTTTTACGCCATAACCCACAAGAACTGTCAAATCACCACTAGGAAGGATTTGTCCTGGCAAGTCTGCTAAATTACCATTTTTTAAATCCTGATACATTTGCCACAGCTTGCCAAATGCTTCCCCCATTTCACGGGCGTTCAAACCTGGTAAAGCACGTAAAAATAAAATGTTAAAAAATTTACCAGGTTTCACTCCTGGACCATGATAAATACCTTCTTGCAACTTGCCAGCCATGATCTTTAACTCCTAAATCCCATTGTTCTTGGTGCTATCCTTACCATTTGATTCTCATCGTCATACTGCTGCTTGAGACGCTGTATACTCTGGCAGATTCTAGCTTCCCGACATTGGATAGGAGCGTCACTTGCACTGAGAATGACATATTCATTCTCCGCAATTGGAGTAGATTGTCCAATAACTACTAAAGGCCCTACCTCCATTTGCTGTACTACTTGAAAACCACCTTTGAGAGGTTCGTCATTAGCACCAATTGCTACCGTAATATTATCTAAGAATTCTGGTTCGTCATCACCAGGGCCAAATTCTAAACGTTGATACATTCCTTCAGTAGCACCTCTACCCCAACGCACCCATGAATCTGGAATGGGTTGTCCGTTAAGGAGAAATACATCTTTGGTAAACGAACGAATATACATTCCTAGGGGATTAGCAAATGCAACTGTATGTCCATTAAAAGCAGCTCCCAGGGCACCCATTGCCGCATTTGGGTCTGCATGGCGACAGGCTAAATGCTGGGCATTGAATTCACGGAAAAGTTGTTCTCGGGTTGCTTGTGTGGGATTGCTAGTCGTACCGCTAGCATAGGGTTTAGCCCCAAACATGACGATGTAAAGTAGATCATCGAGTCCATTAATTGGATGGCTCATGAATAAAGCGTGGTCAGTGTTTAATCTACCAGTCGGCTGACTATTCCTACCATCCCCAGCCACTATTGTAGAAAAGGCGGTTTCTCGTTGTTCCTCGGTTAATGCCAGTGGGCTCGCGACTCCGTAGAGGTCTTCCCAAGTAGGCTCAAAGCCAAGTACAGCTTGCACCATCCCACGCACAGCTTGGGGGTCATGTTTAGCAACAGTTACCCAGTACTCCCGCAATTCTGTTGTTATTTGTACTCGTTTTGGTCGCATCCGACCCGTAGCGTCAGCCCTGTGGATAATTCGATACTCGCAGTACTCGTTATGCAGGGCGTGTCTTCCTTGGATACCCCAGTCAGATAATTGCTGTGCCACGTCTGCATTCAGACAAAAATTCGGTTCTGCCGGGTCACCAAACCACTTAATCGGTGCGGGAATAGTACCAATCAATGTGTCGGGGTCGAGGGTAAAAAAACGGCTGCCAAAACGGGATTCTAGATCCCTGTAAGCTGCTTGAATGGTCTCATTCCATTTCTGAGTCAAGTCAGCATTTAGTTGGTCAGCACGACCTGGAACGTCATAAGCCATAACAGTTATTTATAATTTACTAGTTTTTATATTGATACAAGTTAGGCGCTGGCAATTTCTGAAAACTCCTCAGTCTCTTCTGTGTCTCTGTGGTTTTTTATCATTCAGATGCTATCGGATTTGATATTACTTATTACTTATTACTTATTACTTATTACTTATTACTTATTACTTAATGTTACCGCCTAAATACCATGACTCTTACCAATCACCCAATGACGGCGGAAAAAGCGGGCTAAAGCTGATTCTTCCAAGGATAAATGAATTGGTCGTCCGTGGGGACAAGTACGAGGGTTACGAGTGCGTTGCCATTGTTCTAATAATGTCTGCATCTCTTCCATACTTAAAGGAGTACCGTTACGAATAGCACTGCGACAAGCAACGGCAACTTGGGCGGTTTGTAAGTCTCCTCCCCGACTCAATTCTAAAATCGCATCCCCACAGTCATCACGTTCTTTGAGCATGGCGGGGATGCTACGCACAGCCCACATTTCTTCCCCAAATGGTTCTATATCTAAACCAATACGCTGTAATTGCTCCACTTGTTGTATTGATAAATTATACATAATAATGGCTGGCTCTACGGAAGTAATTTGCCAGCGATCGCACAATTGTTCGTACAAAACTCGCTCGTGGGCAATGTGCTGTTCTACTAACCACATTCCCCCTGGATGTTCGACTACTATGTAAGTATTGTTAATTTGAGCAACGGCTTTGAGGGAGTGAAAATTCTGGCTTGTAGAAGAGTTGAGATTATAGTCACTTGTATTTTCCGCAGCTTTAATTAATTTCCCAACCCTCGAGGTATGGGTAGCTTCAGGGACATGGGTCGAATTGATCCGTAATCCTTGTTCAATTCCTTGGTTTACTTGTTCTTGCCAATAACCTAATTCGTGGAGATAAATTTCTGTTTTGGCGGGGTTGCGGTTCCAGTTAATTTTATCTGGGGAAATGCAGAGGTGGAGAATACAAACTGGATAACGATCGCGTGGTAATGTTTTGTGAAAAGCAGCGAAAATAGTGCGTTCTAGTTCCGTAGCCTTAACCATCCTCCCATTAACTGCTACTCTTACCCAATCAGGACGATGACGATGGCAGCGATCAGGTAATCCCATAACTAAATCTAAGGTTTTATGGGGAGGTGATAGTTGTAATTTTACTTCTTGTAAATCACTGCTATGCACTTGATGTAAAATCTGTGGTAGCAATTGCTTCATACTCGTCGAAGGAGAAATACTGAACCACTCCCGCTTATTTTGCCAAACTTGCCAATGAACGTGGGGATGGCAAAGGGCAAACTGATGAATTATGTTTTGTATCGCTTTGAGTTGTTGAGCTGCGGAAGGTAAACCTTGACGACGGGTAGAGTGATTACCAAAGATATTTGTCACCGCTACCACCGTCCCCGGAGCAAGAGCCACTGCTTCTATTTCTTCAGCTTTTCCTCCATCACCATAAACTACCCGCCAACCACTAGTTTCCCCAATGGAAGTATGAGATAAATTGGCTGAGGGACGACTCAAAATTTCTACTTCTGCCAAAGTTGTTAAACTATGTAAAGCCTCCCCCCGAAAACCCAAACTATTAATTTTCCACAAATCGGCGCAACTGCCAATTTTACTCGTACTGTGGGCAGTAGCTGCTGACTTTAAATCATCTAGATTCATTCCACAACCATTGTCCGCTACCCGCACCCACCAATTTTGCGGACATACGGAAATAATAATTCTTGTGGCTCCTGCATCCAAAGAATTTTCTACCAATTCCCGTACCACCGCAGCTAAAGAGTCAATCACCTCTCCCGCCGTAATTAAATGTACGACTTCTGTTGGTAAAACTTGAATGGTAGATGTCATAAACTATAGTTTAAGTGCCCAGAAAATCAATGTATAAAATTTATATATTTAATTACATTAAATTACAAAAATTCATATTTATTAACTTAAAGTGATTAAAACTTTTAAAATTACATAAAAATATTTATAAATTATAAGAAAAACTGAGAAAAAAACCGATTTTTGCTAAATTGCTTCTGGGTAGGAATCGAGTGAAAATCTTAATAAGGTCAATCTTTTAGGAGAAACTGCTATGGCTAGTGTTGATGTTAATGATATTATTTCCCGTCTGCAATGGGGACAGCCTGCTTTGACAATTATTGATGTGCGCGATCGCTCCACTTACAACCAAGGTCATATCATGGGTGCATTACCAATTTCTATAGAAGAGTTGACCAGCCGTGCTAAAGCTAGCTTGAACACTCAACGGGAGATTTATTTATATGGTGAAAGCGACGAGCAAACTGCGGACGCTGTGAAAAAATTACAGGTAGCTGGATTTACTAATGTGTCTGAAATTACAGGTGGTCTGGCAGCATGGAAAAATGCTGGTGGTGCTATAGAAGGAGCAGTTTCTTAAATAGCATATACATTATTTTTTAACGTCATTTCAAGCTATCAGCTATCAGTTATCAATTAAGATATATATTTGTATAGTTGAACAACTATATCTATAATTCTGAGTGCTATAGCTTGTTTTTTACCAAAATAGGGAGTAGGGAGTAGAGAGTAGGGAGTAGTGGAAGAGGAAAAATACCCTACTCCAGGATGGTTTAAAGCCCCCGGATTTATCCGTGGAAAGTTAAGAAAATTTGGGTGGAGAGGCGCAAGCCCGACAGACAAAACGTCAACATTAAATCCCCTACTTTTAAGTATGGGGCATCCCTACTCCCACGCCCCTACTCCCTACTCCCTCGTTAAAAGATGAATCTGCTGATGAAAATATGCTCATGTGGTTGACTAATGGACGAATGGCTGGAAATTGGTAAGATAGTTGCTCCTCAGGGTTTAAATGGAGAAATACGGGTTTATCCAGCAACAGATTTTCCAGAAAGGTTTGAGGTTCCTGGAACCCGTTGGCTATTGCGTTCAGGAGAAAAAGAACCTGTATCAATAGAATTACTTACAGGGCGTTATATTGATAGCAAGAAATTATACGTAATTCGATTAGAAGGAATAGAAAATCGTCAACAGGTAGAGGAGTTACGCGGCTGTAAAATCATGGTTCCAGCTAGTGATCGCCCGATGTTAGGTGAGGATGAATACCATGTATTAGATTTAATTGGGGTTCAGGTATATCTCCAAGAAACAGGGGACTTGGTAGGTACAGTAGTGGATGTGATGACTACGGGACATGATTTGTTGGAAGTGGAAACACCTCCGGAAGAGGTAGTTAAGCAGGGAAAGAAGCAGAAATCCCAGCCCAAAAAGAATATTTTGATTCCATTTGTAAAAGCGATCACACCTGTGGTCGATTTGTCTGCGCGTAGGATTGAAATTACTCCTCCACCAGGTTTATTGGAAGTTAATAAGT
>NZ_FYBH01000383.1 GCF_900185595.1 Calothrix rhizosoleniae SC01 | reverse complement strand
TACGGACGGGGTTATGCTCTAGGTAATTTAGGAAGATATGAAGAAGCGCTCGCATCCTATGATAAAGCTGTGGTAATTAAACCTGACTACCATGAAGCTTGGTACAACCGGGGTTATGCTCTAGGTAATGTAGGAAGATATGAAGAAGCGCTCGCATCCTATGATAAAGCACTAGCAATTAAACCTGACTTACACCTAGCTTGGTACAACAAAGCTCGTTGTTACGTATTACAAAATCAACTCGATCAAGGACTTGAGAATCTAAGCAAAGCCATCCATCTTAATTCTGAATGTGGAGAATGGGCAAAAACCGACTCGGATTTTGATATTATCCGTGATGATGCACGGTTTGTGGCGTTGATTCAAGGATAACTACTGATGAATAAAAAATATATCGCAAAATAATTAATAGGGAAGCTACAGCCAACAAAAATATGAATGTTGAATTGATTAAGCTGATTTATGAACTTGAACTTCAACCAGGGGAGAAACTGAACCTCCCAGAATCAATACTGGAAAATGTGACTGCGGGACACTGGATAATCACTATTCAACAAAAAGCAGAATCAGCCAAATATATCCGCACCTCACTAGGCTGATAAACGCTATATTACTAGCTAAAATAGGGCAAATTTCGGAATCAGATGCCAATAACTTAAAAAAATATGGGATTTGTATGTTAAGCCCCAATTTTAATTAAAAATTGATTCAAAAAGAGGCAGAGGAACAGGGGGATGTTTAGATGGAGATTGTACCCCACCTGAACGAAAACGACTTACAGAAGTCGGGGATTGTGACCCTTCGCTCCACGGCAGGAGGGAAGAGGCATTCCCTCTGCCCCCTGCCCCTTTCCCCCCTGCTTTTTGTTCAAGCTCGTAATTCCCCAAAATACATTGTAGTTATATCGGGTTTGTTCAATGTTGAAACAATGCAACGTATTTCCATAATAGGTACAAGTGGTTCCGGAAAAACCACCTTAGCCCGTCAAATTTCCCAAAATCTTGCCATTCCCCACATAGAATTGGACTATCTCTACTGGGAGCCTAATTGGGTAGAAGTACCAAATAACATCTTCCAACAAAGGGTAGAACAATCTTTGACAAGTGACAGTTGGATTGTAGATGGTAATTACAGCAAAGTCAGGGATTATGTTTGGAAAAAAGCAGATACAGTCGTGTGGCTTGACTACTCACTACCTGTAATTCTGAACCGTGTTTTACGTCGCACCTATGAACGAGTAACAAAACAACAAGAAGTGTGTAACGGAAACCTAGAAACCTGGAAAAAAACATTGAGCCGGGATTCCATTATTCTCTGGGTATTTCAAACTTACAAGCGGCGACGCAAAGAATACCCAATTTTATTACAACAACCAGAATACGCCCATTTACAAATAATACATTTGCGATCGCCCCAAGCGACACAAGATTGGTTGTTACACCAGTCAAAATTATAGAATTTTAGGCATACGCTAATTTGAGTCTAATATTTTGTCATATTCGGCATGTGTTCCGATCCAAAACCAAGCTAGATCATTATTATCTTCCACTGCGATCGCTCTGTAGTGTAAACCCACTCGAACTGACCAGAATCGCCCTACTTTCTTAAAATGTAGTGAAGGGTATCGAGGATCTTGTTTGAGCAACTCGTAACATCTATCTGCAAGCTCTTGGATTTCTGATGGCAACTGTCGATAATAATACCAAAAATCCGGGGTTGCTCGATGTTTCACAAATCACTACATTTCCCTTGTTGTAAATCTTTTAATGCTTTGTCTGCTAGTGCATCTAGCCTACCAGAAACCACATCTTTCTCAAATTGTCGATCCCAATTTGCGGCATCAAATTCTGCAAACCAAGTCCGAAATTTGGCGAGATCCTCACTAGAAAGTTGACTGACAGCGCGTTCAATTTCTCCCAAATCACTCTTATTCATCAGCTTGAATTGTTTACATATCTACTTGTAATTATAGATTCTTTAGGTTTTGCTTCCTCAACCCAATCTACCAGATCAGCGATCGCTCTTGGTTAATGATTGATAAAAATCTCATAGCGGTAAAGATTTATGAATGTTCAAAAACCAGTTAAAATCCTTCAACCTCTTAATTTAAATAAGTTTTAATACTCATACAACCTCCCTAGGATATAAATCCCAGAGCAAAACCATGTTGTAAAATAGACTATAGATGAATTCGGGGAACCAGTAAACTGGTCATACATGTCAATAGAGACTATCTTCGGTAATCTCCAAGGTTTAAAATCCAGCCAGCTAAAGCAACTCCAAAGGCTTTATCACCAACGCATACCAGGCGATCGCATCACTACGCCCGAGTTCGCTCAACGGCTGGCCGCTATCAGCACGGATATAAAACAACCCGTGTGTGCCTATCTCAACCGTCGTGGACAGGTAATGCGTGTGGGAGTTGGTACTCCCCGGCAAACACAAATTCCTCTGTTAGAATTACCCCGTTACGGTGCGGAACGACTTAGTGGTATTCGTTGTATCTCTACCCATATGAAGTCGGAACCCCCCAGTGAAGGGGTATTAACTTCTATGGCACTACAACGCCTAGATACATTAGTCGTATTAAATATTACTGGTGCTGGATTTACCCGTCGTGGTGGTGGTGCAACTGGCTATGTGAAGGAAGCCTATTTAGCACACCTCACACCCCAAGATACCCGCGCCTTAATTGCTAGCTCCAATTTGCAATCGGGAGCCAGTCCCGTACCTCACCCCAGTTGGAGTATATCTCCAGCCATGAGTCTAGATGCCCTGGGTAAACAGGACTTTATTGACTTAGTAGAAGGGTTAGAGGAAGAATTCAGCCGGGAATTTATTGCCCAGGAAGTTGATAGCGATCGCGATCGGGTGGTAATTGTGGGAGTAATGACAGAGAGAATTGGCACCCATACTTTCCAAGACACCTTAGCTGAATTAGCGCGATTGGTGGACACTGCTGGTGGTGACGTATTGCAGACTTTATGGCAAAAGCGATCGCGGATTCATCCCCAAACCGTAGTCGGGGAAGGTAAGGTACAAGAAATTGCCTTAACAGCCCAAACTTTGGGGGCGAATTTAGTCGTCTTTGACCGAGATTTATCCCCCGCCCAAGTCCGTAATTTAGAGGCACAAATCGGGCTTAGGGTTGTAGATAGAACCGAAGTAATTTTAGATATCTTTGCCCAACGCGCCCAATCTGGTGCAGGGAAATTACAGGTGGAATTGGCACAACTTGAATATATGCTACCCAGATTAGCTGGTAGGGGTGAGGCAATGTCTCGATTGGGTGGTGGTATCGGTACCCGTGGGCCTGGTGAAACAAAGCTAGAAACGGAACGACGCGCCATTCAACGGCGTATTTCTCGCCTCCAAAGGGAAGTCAATCAATTCCAGGCACACCGCGCCCGCTTACGACAACGCAGGCAACATCATGAAGTACCTTCTGTGGCTTTGGTTGGTTACACAAATGCTGGTAAATCTACGTTGTTAAACACCTTGACCAATGCAGAAGTTTATACCGCCGACCAATTATTTGCCACCCTTGACCCCACCACCCGGAGATTAGCTGTTCCTCACCCAGACAGCAATCAACCCCAAGAAATTTTGATTACGGATACCGTGGGATTTATTCATGAATTACCTGCATCATTAATGGATGCTTTCCGCGCCACCTTGGAGGAAGTCACAGAAGCGGATGCTTTGCTGCATTTAGTGGACTTGTCCCATCCGGCTTGGTTAACCCATATTCGTTCAGTTAGGGATATTTTGGCACAAATGCCAGTGACACCTGGTCCGGCGCTGGTGGCTTTCAACAAAATTGATGATGTCGATCACGATACCTTGGTGCAAGCACGGGAAGAATTTCCCTTAGCAGTGTTTATTTCTGCTAGCCAGCGTTTGGGTTTAGAAACCTTGCGTCAACGTCTTGGACTTTTGGTTGACTATGCTGTGACTTCAGGATGAAGTAATAAATAATAAGTAATAAGTAATAAGTAATAAGTAATAATTCTCATCTACTTTGAGAATCGTAGTTTTCGCTCCATGAATTTGGGGATTGCTACTCTGCGAGAAGCCGTTGCGTGTTTATGGAGCGTCGCAATGACACATCCAAATAATCATCAACTCCAGGTTTCAACATGGACGGGGTTAAGTTTTTTGTGCATAGATGTTAGCATTCAAAAATGTCCTAATGTGCTTTGGTAGTGCTATAAATCTTGGTAAATTTTAAAAATCAGGATGCTCCCATTTTTGCAATCATAGGCTGAAACTATTAGTATCAGTATATTTTCTGAATCATAAAATTGTGATTATTCTAAAATCTAGTATTATTTATTAGATAGTTAAGAGTATTTACGATGTTGAGATTTACTGGATTATTTACTCTTTAGAAACAACAGTGATAGCTCTGATTTTTAGCCAAATTCATTTAACTCTTACATAAGAAAATGAATTATGTACTTTTAGCAAATATCAGCCTTTCTCTATTTACTCTCTAC
>NZ_FYBH01000210.1 GCF_900185595.1 Calothrix rhizosoleniae SC01 | reverse complement strand
ATTTTCTCACCAATGCAGCTATCTCCTATAAGCGGGATAATTGGGAAGCAGCAGTGAATTTTCGCAACCTATTTGATGTGCAATATATAGATAGTTCTGAAGGTTTCAGACTATTTGAAAATAGACCAGGTCCAGGTTTTACCGTAATTGGCTCTTTATCTGTCAAATTTTAAGGACTTCAACAGTTTGCCATAGTCTAAGTGCTCCCCCAAAAGTCCGCTCCTGAAGCGGACTTGATACCAAGCTCACATCAATAATTTTGGATTTTAGATTTTAGATTGACTATTTAGGGCTTGCTGTTCGCGGAGCGTGCCATTAGGCATAAAAGTCATGATTGTGGGGGTAGGGAACAGGTAACAGTAAACAGGCAACAGTTTCAGTCTTATTTTTCCCAATTTTTTAGACTCCAAAAAAGTTAGAGATGCAAGATTTTTAAGCTTTATACTCCTATATTCTTGCACCTTTCTCTTCAAACAAATAGCCTGAAAATCTTGCCAGGTAAGATTTTTCAGGCTATTTAGCAGACCCTATTTATTCCCGTTACTAGGTACAGACTTAGAGTTGCGACGTAATATGTTGCGTAGACGATTACCCTTACTAGATGATGACTGTTGCAAAAATCTTCTTCTGCGTCTTCTGGTTGGTTGGCGGTTCGCAGATGTTCTCGAATTGACGGTAAATCTACGTTTTCTACGTATGGGGGTTCTCTTTGTATTTGTCCTCACATTTCTGCGACGCAAGCGACTCCTCAAAGGAGTATTGCGTTGTAATGCCCGTCTTGTGGCTCTATTACGCGATTGATTTGGCGAATTTGTAGATGTGGATCTAAGAATGCGTCTTCTTCTTGGTGCACTCCTTGAAGCCTGATTAGCTCTCTTAATAGAATTCCGCAATCGTGCTCTTCGTCTCGCCTGTTGTTGTTTTTTGACTTTACGGTAACGGCGGGAACCAGAAATTGCATATTCTGTACCAATTCTCACTCCCCTTCTACCACTCTGGGCTGGTTTTAATTTCCATTTCCGAGCTTGTCTGAGATGTGCATTATCTAAACGTCTATTTCCACTAGAACGGACTAATCGCACATTTGTAACATTGCCTTGGTTATCCGTATCTAATGCTACTTCAACCCTTCCTTCAACTCCTCTACTTCTGGCTCTTTCTGGATATTTGACTTTACAATTACGACATGCAGCTCTGCCGTCTCCCGAACTGGGAGAATTTCTAGGAGGATTACTATTACGACTTTCAACCTTAGCCGGTATTTTGGGCTGAGTTTGTCTGACTGCCATTTGACGGCGACGCCGTCGGGAAGTCCCTGTGGTGAGTGTACTTGAGTTATTTCCAGTATTTAGCGTTACAGAAGAATCTCCAGTTGTACCTGTGATACCGCTGTTTCCAGTTCCAGTTTTTGCTGCCTCTTGCTGCCCAACTCTATTGTCACGTATTTGACCTAATAAACTTCTTAATTGACTGTTACTTTGCTGTTTAGACGATTGGATGGGGGAGTTGTTTGCAGCTATGGATGTCTTATTGACAACAGGTTTTTGTGTCCTTACAGTTTTAGTCGGTACTGTTTTATTTACTGTTGCTGATTTGACTTGCTGTTGGGGTTGAATTTTCTGAATCGGTTTAACAGTAGTAACAATTTTCTGTGGCGGATTATCAATGATTTTCTGGGGAATAATGGGTTTATTAGTTTCTATTGACTTCTGCTGAGGAGCTTCTTTGATTTCCGGCTTTTTCTCTGCTTCTAGTTCAATTAAAGTTATTTCTATCGGTTCTTCTTCCAGTTGCGGTGTCTTTAAGAGATTAACAATACCTGAGGCTACGAGGGCGGTGTGCATTACCAGAGAGCCGGTAACACTAAAAGCCAGAAAAGTTTTGAGCGCTTTAACTTCCTTATTTCTTTGCTCAATCGCAATACTGGAAAAGCTCATAAGATACTTTTAGTAGTTTTTGACAATTATTTTTATAGAATAGCAATGGTAGATGCAAATATTCATCAACATTATATTGATTTACCATAAGGTAATTAAACAATAAAACTTTTATTAGATCAAGCTTTCTGGTGACACTAGACCCTGCAGTGATGGATATTGTTGGCGAGTAGTAGGCTTGCCCCTTCACGAGCCTAAAACAAAGGGATTATTCGAATAATTTGGACTTGGTTTTTTCTCACTCTGCTCCCTGCTTCCTATCTACTAAAGAGGCTGATACCTCTGATTCGCCAACAGTCTCATTTATGGATTAGGCTCATTTTTCAATAGATCAAGCAATTAATCATTCTTGACATTAACTCATAATTCACCGTAATATTTATTGAAATTAAATATCAAATAATTGATGTCGAAGCAATTTAAATAATTATACCATGTCTTATTGTGATTTATAATACATATTTTTTAGTTTATATTATAGGGGCAACATATGGGAATAGATAATTTCTTCACAGCAGGTGGATTAGTTATGTGGCCTCTGCTGGGTTTTTCTGTTTTGGCTTTTGCATTGATCGTCGAGCGATCGCGTTTTTGGCTTCGCATTAATCGGCGACAAATTCGAGTTACCCATGAGGCATTGGATTTTTACCGTTTGAATAATGTCGTTAGCGCAATAGACAAGTTGAAAAAGAATATCGACTTACCAATTGCTCGGATATTTCTAGCTGCATTGGAATTAGAGGAACCTAATCCAGAAGAATTTCGATTAGCGCTTGAAAGTGAGTCTCAGGCGGAAATTCCTCAACTCAAACGCTTCCACACCATTTTCGAGACTATTATCAGTCTGTCTCCATTGCTAGGACTATTGGGTACGGTGTTAGGTCTAATTACCTCTTTTGCATCCCTAAATATATCTAATTTCGGTGGGACTCAAACAGTAGGTGTGACATCGGGGATTAGTGAAGCACTTGTGTCAACAGCAACAGGTTTAATCGTTGCTATTTTTACTTTGTTGTTTGCAAATATGTTCCGAGGATTATACAAGCGACAAATGGCTTTAATTCAAGAATATGGTGGACAATTAGAGTTACTTTATCGTCGCCGTTACGAGAGAGGAGGAGATAAGTCTTATGCATCTACAAGATGACCAAGATGTTCCCGCGCAGATTAATATTTTACCGATGATTGATGTTATATTTGCAATTCTGGCATTTTTCATCATGTCAACCCTGTTTTTGACTCGTCAAGAGGGTTTGCCTGTGAATCTACCAAAAGCATCAACATCCCAGCGTTCGCAAGTTCCTACTAAGATTACAGTCACCCTTGATTCAGACGGTCAGGTGAGTGTGAATAAAGAGGCTACGGCTATAGATACCTTGAGTAAGCAAATTCAGGGTTTAATTAAAAAAGACACGGAAGCAGTTGTTATTATTAATGCTGATGAAGGAGTCAATCATGGTCGAGTCATAGCTGTGATGGATCAAGTAAGACAAGTCAAAGGTGCAAAGTTAGCGATCGCAACTCAAAAGCCATAAGAAAAGATTAGGGTTTAGGGAAACCCATAATTTTGGGAACCTATATCCTTATTTTTCCTCGGTCAAATCCGTATGATTAAGGTTCATGGGTAAATCAAGTTCATCATTAGCCCGCTTGCTTCCAGCATCCCTGGGTTTAATCCTCGGATTATTAATTTTAATAATTTGTTTTATTTTTAGCATTTCTCTAGGTGCAGCAAAAATTCCTCTAGAGGATATTTTCAGATCATTTCTGGCTTTTGATGTTTCCAGAGAACATTTAATTATTCGTACCGTCAGATTACCCCGCTCAATTCTTGCAATCCTAGTAGGCGCGTCCATATCAGTTGCAGGTGCATTGATGCAAGGTATAACCCGTAACCCTCTTGCTGGTCCAGGAATTTTGGGAGTGAGTTCCGGTGCAGTTTTTTCTGTGGTTATGGCAATTTTCTTATTTGGTGTATCTACCCCCAGTGTTTATATCTGGTATGCATTTCTGGGTGCAGGTGTAACCACATTTAGCGTTTATTTGCTTGCATCTTGGGGACGGGGTGGAGCTACGCCATTAAATCTTACTATTGCTGGGGCTGCAATTAGCAGTTTATTTGCTTCATTAACTTCAGGAATATTAATCGTCAGCCAGCGCACTTTAGAAGAAATTCGTTTCTGGTTAGCAGGTTCTCTAGCAGGTACAGAGGAAGGCATTATTATTCAAGTTTTACCTTATATTTGTATAGGGATGATATTAGCCTTAGCTATCTCTCGACAAGTGACTATTTTGAGTTTAGGGGAAGATATCGCTAAAGGGTTGGGGCAAAAAACTATAGCTGTGAAACTTGCAGCAGTCATCTGTGTTTTGCTATTAGATGGTAGTGCAGTTGCAGTTGCTGGTGCGATTGGATTTATTGGTTTAATAATTCCCCACATTGTTAGATTCATTGTCGGAGTTGATTATCGTTGGATTATTCCCTATAGTGCATTATTCGGAGCCATATTGCTTCTATTTGCGGATATTTGTGCACGATTGGTCATTCAACCCCAAGAAGTTCCTGTGGGAATTATGACAGCTTTAGTCGGTGCTCCATTCTTTGTTTATTTAGCTAAAACCAGGGTGAAGAAATGAGGAATAATACTATTATTTTCCGCTCCAAGTTTCTACCAATATCATTTCGGCTTCATCGAAGTATACCACCAGTTTTAGTAATTTCTATAATTATTACCTGCATCATCTTTATCGTTAGTA
>NZ_FYBH01000204.1 GCF_900185595.1 Calothrix rhizosoleniae SC01 | reverse complement strand
ATGCGCTCGTCATAATGCTCGTAAATTAAGACAACCTGAACCATATTTGGAAGATTATACCAATGATAATAAATTGATTAGTTTTTCTCACAGAGTATTGATTATAAGTAAGTTCTACTACAGAACGGCTGGTTTACTAATAGCCGATAAAAAATATCTAAGAGGAATCTTATATTTATTATTATCTATCGTAATAAAACCTTCCTATACAGTTCCACGTCTGTGGAAACAGAAATTTTCTCAAAAATTAAAAGCTGATACTGCAACTTTATATTTTCCTAATTAGTACAATACTTTTTCTGAATTACTACAATGAAACTACCTCCAATTAATTTCTGTAATCGCGTTAATTTTATTCTAGGAAAAACTCTAGATAAAAAGGTTTTATATCTAGGTTATGCAGATTATAATTTTACAGAAAATCTAATACATCAAGGTGAATTACTACATCAGCAAATGTCTAAAGCTAAACATAGTTAATTATTATGACTAAGAACCATTATGAAAGAGTCCATATACATTATTATTCCTGTCCATAATCGCAAGCAAATAACTCTATTTTGCTTAGAAAACCTCCAAAAAATTGGAGATTTGGATCGCTATCATATTGTAATCATTGATGACGGTTCAACAGATGGAACAGCAGAAGCTATCCATTCTCAATACCCAGAAGCAACTGTTTTAGAAGGAAATGGCGATTTGTGGTGGACAGGGGCTATGGCTGTTGGAATGCAGTATGCTTGCGAACAAGGTGCAGAATACTTATTCTGGCTCAATGATGATTGTATTCCTGCAACAAATACCATATCGGGATTAGTGAAATTTATGCGAAATCATCCAGATACTATTGTTGCACCAGCTTGTGAAGTTAAGAACGGTAATTCATTCACTCGCATAACCAATGGTGCTAAAGGTCGTAAAGGACTTTTAGCCCAACCAGGAGAGATTGTATCTGTTGATGGAATGTCTGGTAGATGTGTCGGAATACCATCTAAAGTGATTCAAAAAATAGGGCTACCTGATGCTGTTAAGTTTCCTCACTATTCGGGCGATCATATGTATGTTTTGAAAGCTACTCGCTCGGGTTTCAAAGCTTATTTAGTAGGGGATTTCACAACTGCTATGTATGGAGAAGTATATGAAACTCTTAATCTCCATAAATACTTTCGTCCTGAGAGTACGCCTGTAACAACATTTAAAGCATTATTTTTCAATAAAAAGTCACCATATCGTCTTCCTACTCAATTTCTATATTTGACAGAAAAATATGGATATTTAGAAGGCATTTTTCTTTTTATATTGAAATTTATTTCATGGTCATGGCTTTGGCTAGGTTTTCAGTTTGGTTTATCAATGAAACAGATATTTGGAAGAGAAGGAATATAAGCAAAATCATTGATAAAAAATCAAATAATTATATGTCGTAAAATTATGAAAAGCTTGAAAGTACTTATCTCTGCTTATGCTTGTAAACCGAATGAAGGTTCAGAACCGGGAGTCGGTTGGAATACAATTCGAGAAATAGTGAAATATCATCAAGTATGGGTACTTACAAGATTAGATAACCAGTCAGTAATCGAAGCAGAATTAGAACAAAATCCCATACCAAATCTTCATTTTATCTATTGTCAGCTTCCTTTTTGGGCAAAATCCTGGAAATCTACCAGACCTCATCATTACTACTTATGGCAGATATATGCATATTTTGTTGCTCGTAAATTAAATACTCAAGTAGGTTTGGATGTAGCACATCACGTAACCTATGTGAGGTACTGGTCACCTAGTTTCCTCTCATTTTTACCAATTCCTTTTATTTGGGGACCTGTTGGAGGTGGAGAAGCTTTACCCAAAGGGTTTATAAAAGATTTTAGTTTGCGTGGAAAGATATACGAAACTTTGCGATATATCGCACATATAATTGGTGAACATGACCCTTTCACACGTCTTACGGCAAAAAAAAGCACTATAGTTAGGGCTGTAAGTCATGATACGGCTAATCGACTATATAATATTGGTGTAAAAAAACTGGAAGTTTATTCTGCTCTAGGTTTAACACAGCAGGAAATTGATAGTTTGAATGAATTTCCCATACCAAAAAATAATCCCATCAAATTTATTACTATAGGAAAATTACTTAACCTTAAGGGTTTGCATCTAAGTATAAAAGCTTTTGCAAAAGCAAACTTGGATAAAAATATAGAGTATTGGATTGTTGGTGATGGTCCAGAACGGAAACGACTGCAAGATCTGGCTGAAAAACTTAATGTTGCTCAAAGGGTTAAATTTTTTGGTAAATTACCTCGTCCTGAAACTTTAAGTAAGCTCAAAGACTGTCATATCATGATTTTCCCTAGTTTACACGATTCGGGGGGATTAGCGTGCGTGGAATCTATGGCTGCTGGTCGTCCAGTAATTTGTTTAGATTGGGGAGGTCCTGCTGTAAATGTTTCAGATAAAGCAGGTTTAAAGATACCTGTCAAAAATCCAGAACAAGTTATAGATGAAATATCTAAAGCAATGGTTAATTTCGCTGAAGATTCAGAACTTAGAATGGGTATGGGAGAAGCAGGAAAGTCATTAGTAAATAAATCTTATAGCTGGAAAATTAAAGGAGAGAAATTAGCTCAACTTTACCAACAAATTTGTTCTGAAGAAGCATCAGAAGTATTGTCTCCAGGACTTACGCAATGAGAATTCATTATACCAATTCTGTGTAGTCCCCCATAAGCTAAAACCTGGGGCTATACTTACAAAGCTGTACAAGCTAAATTAAGTGCATCTTCATAAAGAAATGGTATTAGTAACTACTTCATATAATTGAGAAAAATGAACTTACAAGCTAATTACATTATTCAAAAAAAAAAGAAGTTAGAAGTTCTACTCTTTTATTGATATCTTATGCATCTACTTTCTTTTCTAGAACTTTACAGTCTATCGGAATACCATCTGTAATTAACTTTATTCATTTTCTGATTATCCCTATTGCTTTTCTAATTGCCATTTGTAATACAAAAACCAAAAATCATGAACAAATTAGGATTTCCAATCAATTACTATTTGGGTTAGTTTTATTATTAACTACTAGCGTTGCTAGTGCTTTACTTAATAAAGCTGGTTTTATAAATATAATACTTAATTTTCTACTATGGGCTGAACCATTCATGTTGCTTTTGGGTTTAATTAGCTTGTCTATGCCTCCAAAAAATATTTATATTTTACGCTCTTGGGTTGTGTATTTTAATATATTTAATCTGTTACTTGCATTCTTCCAGTGTTTTGCTTTAGGATTATCTGGAGACTATATGCAAGGAGTTTTTTTTAAATCAGGAGCTGGACATGTTGTAGGTTCGGCTGTAACATTGAGTTTCAGCTTTTATTATTTAGCTAGCTTCAAAAATAATTCAAAATGGGTCAGGAATTTAATTTTGTTTGGTAGCTTTGCACACTTATTATTGGCTGATACTAAACAAGTTCTTGCAACATTTGTAATAGGGTTTGCTATTATGTTTCTCACCAAATTAGAGAAACCTATTACAACCTTAGCTTATATAATAGGTTTTATTTTATTAGTTATTATTTTTTTATGGGCTGTTCAAAATGTTGATGCTTTATATCCCTACAAAAGTTGGATTAATAGATCAGAACTATATGGTTTAGAGGGTGATGCAACACAATTTAAAATAGATGGAATTCGGATGGTTCTTGCTAACTATAATTCTCCTATTCATTGGTTCCTCGGGCTAGGGCCTGGTCATACTTTAGATCGCTTTGCTGGAATGTTAGGTGAATATAGCTCTCTTTTGAAACCTTTAGGAGCAACGACAACTCCAGTTTCTGAACAGATTTGGCCTTATGCTATTAACCATTATCTTGGTCCAGCTAGAGGTACAAGTTTTTTTGCTCCAGTTTTTGGTTGGGCTGCCATTTGGGGGGATTTAGGTTTTATTGGGTTATTGGTCTATTTGTACATTTGTTCGATTATATGGCGTAGAATTTGTGTCGATGATGTATCTAAACTATTAATGCTTTCTGCTGGAATTCATGGATTTATCTTTACTCAAATGCAAGAACCTGGATATATGCTTTCTATTGCTGTTTTTATTGGCTTACGGTGGCATGAGAAGCAGCTTTTACTTAAAAATATGCGAAAAGAAAAATTAGAGTATATAGCTTAATACTTTTGCAGATAAATCAATAATTAATGAGAGGTAATTACAATGTTTTCTCAATTTATTTATAGTCATAAATTACGCAATTGTCACAATTTTATAAGTCTTATTACTACGTTCAAATATTTTCCCATCTCACGCACCCTATACCAAAAAATATGCCTGTTGCGTAAGTTATATGTTTGTTGTGAAATCAATTATAATAAACTCAATGCTTTGGGTAATAAAGCAGATCATATTTTCGATGTATTTAATTATTGGAATTATAAAAGTTTTATATAGAACCATAAAAAGCTAGAGTTACTACCATAGTGCGAGCTGAAAGATAATGATGTAATTTTTATTTCCGAGGAATTAACATGAAAATTCTCAGCATACATAATTCCTATCAAATACGCGGTGGAGAAGACGAATCCCACGAGTCAGAACAGCGTATTCTCAGAGAACAAGGACATCAAGTAGATGTTTATGAAGAACATAACGATCGCATAAAACAATTAAACCCTGTTCAATTGGCAATTAAAACAGTTTGGTCAACACAAGCATATCAAATAGTTAAACAAAGGCTAAAGAATTCCAAGTATGATATTGTACATGTTCAAAATTTTTTCCCATTAATTTCTCCATCTATTTATTATGCAGCAAAAGACGAGGGAGTACCTGTAGTTCAAACTTTGCGAAATTATCGCTTACTGTGTCCAAATGCTCTATTCTTTCGTGAAGGAAAAGTCTGCGAAGATTGTGTAGGTAAATTTATTCCCTATCCCGGTATTCAGCATGGTTGTTATCGTGAAAATCGACTTGCAAGTGCAGCTACCGCGTCAATGATTACAATACACCGGGCTATGAATACTTGGGAAAAAATGGTTGATAAATATATCACCTTAACAGAATTTTCCCGACAGAAATTTATTCAAGGGGGATTACCTGCTGAAAAAATAGTAGTTAAGCCTAACTTTGTTCATCCCGATCCAGGTATTAGTGAAAGTATTGGCGACTATGCTTTATATGTAGGACGCTTATCTGTGGAGAAGGGTTTAGATACTCTTTTATCTGCTTGGGAACTTCTGCGTCATCCAATCCCTCTAAAAATAGTCGGAGATGGACCACTTGCACAGCAGGTAAAAGAAATAGCAACAAAAATTCCCCAAGTAGAATGGTTAGGACGTAAACCAATAGCAGAAGTACATCGCTTGATGGGAGAAGCAATGTTTTTAGTTTTTCCCTCAAAATGGTATGAAACCTTTGGTAGAGTAGCAATTGAAGCATTTGCAAAAGGAACACCAGTAATTGCAGCGAATATTGGTGCGATCGCAGAATTAGTCGATCCTGGTCGTACTGGGTTACATTTTTGTCCAGATAATGATCAAGATTTAGCAGAAAAAGTAGAGTGGATAATATCTCATCCGACACAACTTATAAAAATGCGTCAGGAAGCAAGAACAGAGTTTGAAAGCAAGTATACTGCCAAAAATAATTATCAACAACTTTTGGCAATTTATACTCAAGCAAAAAATTGATATATAGAAATTAATTATGGAAATTTTAGATAGAATTACTCCTCAAATTTATAGAGTATAGCTATAGCCAGCCAAGTTAGGACGTTTTTCAGTTGATAGTTGATAGTTGATAATTGAGAGTCCTTTAGTCAAACAATATTGTCCTAAACAATATGTCCATTGCTATAATTAAGCGAAACCGAAAGCTTAGAGATTTAGTATTTGCCATTTGGCAACTTTTACAAAAAACTAAACTATATTGTGGTGGCGTTCTTTATTAAACTTAAATGAATTTATACATCCACCAAAAAACATAAATTGTAATTACTAGGGATAGCTAGAAGCAAAAGTCCAAAATCCCGAATCAAATCCCATTATCTTCTACTAACCTCAATAATGCCATCCACATATCAGCAGGTTCAGAGTAGTAATCAATTTCTTCTACCTGGTAGCACCGAGTATGGGAACCATGACTTAATATAATATAGTCACCAGATTTAACACCTGAGCGCTGAGCAGTCATGTAGCCTTTTATGCCATCTTCTTTCACCTCAAATACGTAATCTTCCCCAGAAGTAAATTGTGTATAGTCATATACTTGGGCTTTTGTTTTTTTGGACTGGCTTACCAGTAAATTCAGCAAGGAATTCAAAATGTTATTCAGATTGATATTTAACTTGGTAGCAGGCATAATCTTTAAGGATAAAGGTTCTAAGACTGATAGAAAAATTATAATCCTAACCATAAGCTATAAATATATATAGTGGCAATGGATGAAGTTGAAATGCTTTGTTGAAATTTCTAGTTGTAGCGAGCTAAAAACATTGGTTAGATATAGCTATAGCCAGCTAAGTTAGGACGTTTTTCAGTTGATAGTTGTTAGTTGTTAGTTGGTGGTTGACAGTTTTTGAGTAGAACAATACTGTCAACCACCAATATTTCCATTGCTATAAAACTGCAAACAAGGCTTAAGTCAGCTACCACCGTGCAGTAAAGAGCGTCGGATATTAGTCCAAGAAGTCGCTGCAAGAATTTCTCCGCATCTACAAAAATACAGATTATTAGATACAGAAAGCAAAATTAGCTTTGTCAAGAATGGAACAAGGAATTGCTGCAGACAAAAGCTTTTCAATTCATCATTAATTTTCTGAAAGCCACATAATTCGATTGCTCGGGAATGCCTTACTATTCTCCTTCAAGCTGAACCTCATCCGCAAAACTGTGCCAACGGACAAAGTGAAACTCCCCAGCAATAGAACCCCATAAATGCTCGTCCGTTTCTAAATCTCTTCCCCTATCTAAACTCATAAATCTTTCAGCATCAATTTCAAATTCATTGTCAAGATAGGTTTTTTTCCCGTCACGAATTACAACACATCCCTTACCAGGTTCCACCCTTCCCTTAAAACTATTACCAGTCCATTCCACAAGCATATTACATCCCGGCATTTTTTCTAGGTCATCGGTGGTGATATTTTTTAACCGTTCCACCTCACGGGATGCACCATAAAATTTTTCTTTTTCTTTCAGGGTATAGTGTTCAATGACAATATTTTCCGCAGTGGGAATCAACTTCATGACTCGCAAACGGTAAGGTTGAGTCAGCATGTAGTCATAGGCTTGTTCCAGAAATAAACTGACCCCTGACAAGAATTCCCAAGGTAAAGGACGGATACACACCCGGATATGAGCATATAAAGGGGGATTATCAAAAGCTTGTTGTTGGTTACTAAAGTCAGCTGCCATCCAGCGAGCTAAAGTTTTAATATCCCTAGAATGAGTCATTAATTTCCCGAACAATCATCTGTCAATATTTTAGAGCTTGTTGGGACGGATTTTTCAGGATAATTTTTTATGGATTTACGTCTTGTTAGGGGAAGGAGGGAAGGAGTAGGGGTAGGTTTTCCCCACCTGGAGGGAAGGAGGTAAAGCATGAAAAAATGCTTACTAATAGATTTTGTATTTGACGATCGCAATTAAGGTAAATTACTGATGTTTAAATGGTTCAGATTAATAATTATTACCACAACTGTATTTTGTTTATTTGGTGGTTCTCTCACTTTAGGAGCGAAGAAAAAACCACAACAACCAGACAAGTTTCCTCCTAATCCTCTAGAAATTACTACTCCCGATCCCTTACTTCCTCGTTCTCCAGATAAACAACCTTTAAATGTGTTAGAAAAACGGCGCTTAGAAGCAGCACTGGATAAATTAAATCAAGAAGCGGCTGTAAAACTAAGAGCAGGAGATAAGGTAGGTGCTTTTGATATCTGGAATCGGGAATTACGGTTGCGGCGACATTTAGGTACATTAGTAGAAATCACAGCTCTTTCAAGGGTAGGTGCGATCGCTTATAATGAGAACAATCGCCAGCAGGTAATATACATTACCCAACGTTTACAAAAAATTCAACAACCCATAAAATCCCAAACACAGCCAGATTTAGAAATTTTACAGGCTCTAGGTCAAGCTTACCAACAAGTGCGATCGCCGGAATTTGCTTTAACAGCCTATGAGCAAATTTTGGTCACGGTAAGGCGGCGAAAAGATACTGCGAAAGAAGTAGAAACACTGACAACTATAGGAGAATTACATTTAAGTTGGTTTGATTATCCCAAAGCAGCAGCTACCTATGAGGAATTGTTGGTGTTGGCTAATTCTGATAACAATATTAATAGTCAAATCATCTACTTACAAAAGTTGGCTTCTATATATACCCAAGCTAAAGAATTTTCCAAGTCAATTCAGGCTAAAAACCAGTTAGTAGAAATTTATCGCCAAAATAATAATTTGGCTCTCATTCCTGGCTTAAAATTAGCGATCGCTTCTGAATATGAATCCCTCACCAAAGAAAATCCCGATTTAATTCAAGAGGCTTTTAAAAACTATCAAGAATCATACACCACTGCTTGGCAATTAGAGCAATATGCCCGTGCGGGTGATGCTTTACGGAAGTTAATTGCTCTTTACCGTGCTGCTGGACAAATTGAAGATGCTTTGCAAACCAGCCAAACTTTAATCCAGACTGAGCAGTTAGCCGCTAACTTTTATGGCTTGATGAATGCCTATGATCAAATAGGGCAAATCTATGTAGAACGTAAGGAATATGCAAAAGCGTTGAATGCTTTCCAACAAGGTTTAAAATTTGCCCAACAACTGAAACATGATGAAAATTATTTCAATCAACAAATTAAGAAAATATCTGAACTAATGGCGACGTAAGTGCTGATTTTATTGATTAGCTAAAGGTAACAACAAACTACTCATAATCCGATTATCTGCTAATTGATTAACTTGTAACTCTCCCCCCATCTTTTGGATCAATTGTTGACAAACAACAAGATTTAATGTCAAAGGTTGAGAAATATACTCACGATAAATA
Organism: Calothrix rhizosoleniae SC01; assembly: GCF_900185595.1. Classification (GTDB taxonomy): domain Bacteria; phylum Cyanobacteriota; class Cyanobacteriia; order Cyanobacteriales; family Nostocaceae; genus Calothrix_A; species Calothrix_A rhizosoleniae. The sequence continues at coordinate 14,626 of NZ_FYBH01000204.1, read as the reverse complement.
ATATTGGCCATTTGATTATAATTTAAATCTGCTAATATTTGAGCGTCCATAGTTCCACTATCTGTAATTGATATTTCCAGTGTTCCTTCATCTAAGCGACGGCACCAAATATCAATTCTTCCTCCCATCTCAGAACGTTTACAAGCAGCCAGCAAAACTTGATAAACAACTAATTCTATTTTGACCATATCACCAGCAATAGCTAAAGAAGATTGAGAACGCTGAGAAAAATGGGTTTCAACATTTCGCTCGTGTGCTTGTGAGCCTAAACCATGTACCCCTACCCAAAGCTTTTGCTGTTGCAATAAATTATCCACTCTCTCCAGTGCTCGTTTTAACAAAGTAGCAACAGGTATTTTCTCATTGCTGATATGTAATTGCCAGTGTTCGTTTTGCAGTAATCTAGTTAAATTAGGCACACTGTAATCTAATTGCCTGATTATTGGTTGATAACGAATGTTTGTATATTCCCTGTCAGGAATATCTTTAATCTGATTTAATAGGTTAGTTACATTTCTTTGCACATCTTGCAAATATTGGTGTTTATACCAATTCAATTGTTGTAGTTCATCAGTTTGAGACTGAAGCATGGTAGTAGTTTGTAGCCATTGCTGGAACCAAGCTAATTGAGTAACTAGAACTTGTGCGGCTTCTATTGATAATTCAGACCATTGACGTTGGCAATGATCTGCAATCAATATGACTCCAGTTGGCTTTGCTTCTGTAGTATTACGGACTGGAAACAGTAAAATTTGACCAATATCACTACCTGTTAACCATTTCTTCGTCTCGTCAGGAATATCGTTAATAGTCAAACTGAGATAACTGTCTATTACCAATGCCCATTGAATTAAAGCTTCTGTAGAAATATGAACAGGATTACTAGTATCAATTTCGTACTTGCTACTAGTAATTACACTACTAGCAAATACTGCGATGTTATTTCCTGGTTCCCAAGATAGTAAAGAAACTAAGGGAGCTTTGAGAACCGAAGCAATTTGTTCGAGTATACTCTGTTCTAGATAGTATTCTTCTGCCTGATGTTCAGGATTTTGGGAAATTCCTAGCAGCTTGAGAGATGCTTGAAAACTATGTAAAATGTTCCTCTGCTGTTCATTTTGGCGGTCTAATTGTAACTGACGGACAATCACTCCTAGTTGTTGAGCAATGACTAACAGTAGTTCCTGTTCTTGGATACTCCAGGAACGCTGAGATTCGCTAACGACGAGTAAAATCGCTTCTGGCTTATGACCTTGATGACAATTGCTGATCAGTAGAGAACGGGCACCTGCATTGATTAATTCGGTATGCCAATTATAGAACCGCAAATCCTGTTCTAGATTTTCAATACTAATAGCTGTATTCGCTCTGTGTAATAAATGATTGTCAACTTCTTTGAGTGGCTCCAATACAAATCTCAATTGACGGCGATTATGGGGCTGATTTTGGTATAAAAATTGAAAGTTATTATCTTCTTCATTATATTGCAACAATAAAAACCGGGTAGCTGCTAGTCTTTCTAGAACCCTAACAGCACAATTGCGCAATACTTTCTCTAATTCTTGTTTGCTGTATATACCTTGAGCGATTTGACTCTTGAGGTCTGCATCTGCTTGAATTTGCTGAATAGAAGTTTCTATATTATCTAAAGGTGAAACTAGGGAAATTAAACCAGCAGCACCTTTGACAAAACTTTGTTCTGCTTCCGTCCAACTACGAGCTTGATGATTTTCTACTGACAAAAAACCAAGTAAATCTTTTTGCCAAATGATGGGTGCAGCCAGTATGCTTCGAGCCTTTAAACGATGTAATAATTGTTTGGTAAAATTGCTTTTGAGAGAGCTATGATTGTCTCCTACCCGGATAATTTGATTGATTGCTAAAGCGTAATAAAAATCGCTGAGTTCATCCAATTTAATGATGCCTAAAACCGGCTGGGTTTGGTGAAAACTAACTTTCCCCGGTTGATTACTTACCCGCAACCAGAAATAACGATCTTGCCTATCAAACCAATAAATATTAGTGCGAGTGGAGTTAATAAATTCATGGGTAGTATGGACAACAGTTTCTAGCCTGTGCTCTAAATTCTCTAAGGTTTGTAAACTTTCTAGGAGTCGCAATAATGATTTTTCTGGGCGCTTACTCTGCTGATATTGCCACTCAACCTCATGTTGATACAGCAATACTCCCAATTCACCCATTACCATCATTACTTTCGCTTTAGCTTCAGCAGCCAGTAAATAGCCCCAGCGATGGCTACCCAACATTACTATCCCTAAACAACGTTGTTTATGGCGCAGTGGCAAAACTATCGCCCCTTGAATCTTGTGCTTTTGTGCCAGTTCTTGCCATTTATCGGCACGTGATTCTGTCCGTAAATCCGCTACACCTATAGCATTTTGCTCTATGACTACTTGCTCTAATAAATTGCCAGGATTAAGTAACATCCTCTGTTTTGCAAAATTGCGATCGCCATCTGGAAGAATTCCATCTTTACCAATCAGGGTATGATTAAGGCGATCGTAGACAGAAATCCAAATCAGATTATAGTCATATTCGTGCTGGAAATATGTAATTATAGTGGCAATCAAAACGTCGAGGTTATCTTCGTCCCTCAAAGTTTGGAGAAAAGTCCCCAGAGATGTTATTGGCTGTTGTTCGGCGGCTTTGATTTTTTGTTCTTGCGCCATCTGATGACCTAATGGTTGAAAGTAGCTGGTTATTAGTTATTATTTAATATGCCCACAGCTACACTCAAATTCTTAAGTGATTAAACTGATATATTCGTTTATTCTCTAGTAATAATAATCACCTATTTTTATGAAGCTGATTTTCTCACATCAGCCTTTAACAGCAATGTTTTTGACTTGAAGATGTAATTCATTGGAGAACAAATATGGTTTATATTGCCAGCATATACCAATAAATTTTGGATACTTCCCAGCATCCCTCCTTCACTCTTCCCTCCCCATGACATAAAGTAATAAATGCAAGGATACACGGTGGATGGAATGGTGGGTAAAATAGTGGATGGACGGTATAAAATTGTCCAAAAAATAGGAAAAGGAGGTTTTGGTGTCACCTTCCTGGCTGAAGATATTAAACGTCCGGGGAATCCTCAATGTGTAGTGAAGCAGTTTCAACCTAGAAATGACGATCCAGTAACATTAAAAGTAGGGAAAATTCTCTTTGATAGGGAAGCACAAAACCTGGAAGAATTAGGCAATCACGACCAAATTCCCCGACTGTTGGCACACTTTGCAGAGAATCAACAGTTTTATTTAGTACAAGAGCTGATTGCTGGATATGACTTGACTCAAGAATTAGGTTCTGGGAAGCAATTGAGGGAAACTGAAGTCATTCAATTATTAAGGGATATTTTAGAAGTTTTAGCATTTATTCATAATCAAGGTCGTATTCACCGGGATATCAAGCCTTCTAATATTATGCGCCGTAATTCTGACGGCAAGATTGTATTAATTGATTTTGGTGCTGTCAAAGAAGTTGCGGCGATGGAAAGCAATCAGCAAGGACATACTACTATTACAAATTACATTGGTACTCCTGGTTATATGCCAAGCGAACAAGCCCAAGGGAAACCAAAATTTTGTAGTGATATTTATGCGGTGGGAATAATTGCCATTCAAGGGTTAACTGGTTTGCATTATCAGCAGATAATACCAGATGACAACACGGGAGAAATAATCTGGCAAAACAATGTCAATGTTAGTTCTAACCTGGCAAATGTGATTAATACAATGGTGCGTTATGACTTTCGGGAACGTTACCAGTCTGGGGAGGAAGCTTTGCAAGCTGTAATGGATTTGATTCCCAAGCCTCAGCCTCCACCTTCACCACCTTGGAAGGCTTTGGTAGGGGTGGTATTTGGGACTGGGTTAATTACGACGGGGATAATTTTTTATATATTTACATCAAGAAACTCTGTACCCAATTATTTACTTTATGAAAATCGTAATGATGGAATTAAAATAAAATATCCAGAAAACAGTTGGGATACACGAAAAACAGGGAATTTTATTGAAAGTGAGGTGGTTACATTATTTCCAAAAAATCAAAATATGCCTTCTTGCCCTGCATATGTTTTGATAGATGTTAATAATTTAGATCAAATTTTATCTTTAGATGAGTATAAAAATCGTGCTTTAAAAAATATTAAAAATATTAATTCCAATACTCAGATTACTGATAGTTCAAATTCAAGCACTACGTTGTCTAATAGGAGAGCTTATAAGTTGGTTTATAATCGCCGGGATGGGGAATGTAGTTTAAAAGTAATGGAGATTGGGACGGTAAGAGGTGGTAAGGCTTATTTTATTACCTATAGGGCGGAAGAGAAGCAATATTCTCAGTTGTTACCAACAGTGGAAAAGATGATTAATTCATTTAGAATTGTGGAAGATAATTAGTCAGGCTTGATATATTTAGAACATCAAAGAATAAGTTATCCCATTAATTTTTATTTGTTAGTGATGCCTGTGCCTCAAAAGTGCTGCCCAAAGTAATTGTGTAATTTCCAGAGTAAACCCTGCTTACACTTTCCACAGTCACTTGCATCAACAAGTCTTGGCGTACAGGAATTCTGATATTTTTTACTGTGGGTACTCCTCTAGCTGTACAAGCTAATTTAAACAATCTTCCATAACTCTTGAAATTTTCTTTGTTGAGGATTTTTACCGATACAGTTTGACATCCCGGTGAATTACCCATTGTATCCAGAGTCACTTTGAGTCGCCCTGGAGCAGATGTAAATGAATAGTATAATTCTAGTTTTTCATCAGTTGACCAACTACCATAAACTTTGTTGCTTGTTAGTGCAATGGCAGTTGATGGTGATGTGTTAGAAGGTATTTCTTCTGAATCAGGTTTAGAAATTCTGCCATTTTCTGATGCTTGAGGGGGAGACGGCGAAGTTAGTATTTGAGGGAATGTGATTCCTGGCACAAGCTTCACAACGGTATTAATGGGAATCGCCAAATAATCCGTTCCTGGGGAACCGGGACTAGTTATTGCTCTGCCATTAATCCCTACTAACCTCCCTTCCTCATCCAGCACCGGACCACCACTCATTCCCGGTCTAATTTCATTACTATACACCCAGCCATAACCATCTTTGGCAGAATTGAGGATGCGATTAATTACCCCAGTGGAAAAGTTGTAGCAGCGTGATTCTTGACAACTTCTACTAGGAGTCATCCAACCAGCAGCATGAACCGTTGTACCTTCTTTGATTTGCTTGGAGTCAGCTATTTTGGCGGGTTGGTAAGTTTGATTGCTATTGAATTGTAAGATGGCTAAATCAACCCCTGGTAAGCGGCGCATTTTCTTGGAGTTTACTTGGTAACGCTTACCATCTTGGGTTTGGATGGTGTAGGTTCCGGCGGTGTCTACAACGTGCCAATTGGTAACTACTGTGTAGGTGTTTCCTTGTTTCTTAACTATGACTCCGGTTCCCCCTGGTTTTGGTCCACTGATACGGACTGTAACCTGTCTGGCAATGTTGTTGACTTCCACTGCGGTTAATGCCACTGTCACCTGTGGGGAGATTACTGCAATGGTGGTGGCGATGATTGCTGTTGGGAGTTGGGAGGAGAATTTCATGATTATATTGGATGCATAAATATTATTTCTATGTGTGGGGTAGATGATACGGAAGTCTTAAAAAATTTATATGTATTTCAATTAGCTTGATATGATTTGCATATCAAATTTAGCGTTCAGAAACACGCCAGAGTTTGATGGTTTTGCCGTCACTCCCACTAGCTAAAGTCCTACCATCAGGACTGAAGGCAACACTGTTGACCCAACTGCTATGACCAGTGAGAGTTTGCAGTTCCTTACCTGTGGCGACATCCCAAATTTTGATTGTATTGTCCCAACTCCCAGAAGCTAGGGTTTTGCCATCAGGGCTGAATGTGACACTGGAGACCGAATTGCTATGACCAGAGAGGGTTTTGATTTGTTTGCCACTGGCTACATCCCAGATTTTTATGCTCTTGTCATCACTCCCAGAAGCTAAAGTCCTGCCATCGGGGCTAAAGGCGACACTCTGGACCGAATTGCTATGACCAGAGAGGGTTTTGATTTGTTTGCCACTGGCTACATCCCAGATTTTAATGCTGTTGTCCGAAATCCCAGAAGCTAAAGTCTTGCCATCGGGGCTAAAGGCGACACTGTAGACCGAATCACTATGACCAGAGAGGGTTTTGAGTTGTTTTCCACTACCTACATCCCAGATTTTGATGCTGTGGTCCGAACTCCCAGAAGCTAAAGTCCTGCCATCAGGGCTGAAGACCATGCTGTGGACCCAATAGCTATGACCAGAGAGAGATTTGAGTTGTTTGCCACTGCCTACATCCCAGATTTTGATGCTCTTGTCCGAACTCCCGGAAGCTAAAGTCCTGCCATCGGGGCTGAAGGCGACGCTGCTAACCAAATCGCTATGACCAGTGAGGGATTTGAGTTGTTTGCCACTGCCTACATCCCAGATTTTGATGGTTTTGTCCAAACTCCCAGAAGCTAAAGTCTTACCATCGGGGCTGAAGGCGACGCTGATAACCCAATAGCTATGACCAGTGAGGGTTTTAGCAAAGGTGAAGTTGGTTCCTGTTGGTGCTCGTGAAAGTGTAGCTATGGGAGTTGGTGATGGTGTAAAAGTTCTGGATGGAGGAGGGGTGATTGCTGAAGCTAGTTTCATATAAGTATTAATGGGAATTGCCACATATTCAACTGCTCCCGTTCCGGAATGAGTTTGGGATTGTCCATTAATCCCTACTACATGGCCCTCTTGATTCAATAATGGACCTCCACTCATTCCTGGTTTGGTAATATTGGTATAGCTTAATGTATAGCCACCTATAGCACTAGACAACCTCTCAGAAAGTTGCCCACCCCGAAATTTCCAACAGCGCCGTGCACAGCGTTTATCGGGATTTGCCCAACCTGCGACATAAACTTTAGTATCTATACTCAACTGGTCAGAATTGCCCCTTGTTGCAACACGGTAATTTTGGTTACTAGTAAATGTGAACTCTGCTAAATCTGCCCCTATTAAACGTTTAACTTGCGTAGAGCTAAATTGGTAACGTCTACCATCCAGAGTTTGGACTGTATAATTTCCTTTTTCTACTACATGCCAATTAGTGAGAACTGTGTAAGTATTACCTTGTTGGTTAACAATTATCCCTGTTCCGCGTTTTGCTCCATCGATGCGAACTGTAACTTGTTTAGCAATGTCTTCAACTTCCGCTCCAGTTAACGCCATTGCGACTTGATGCAAAACCATAACGTTGGTTGCTAGGAGTATTACAGGTATTCCATAAGCAAACTTCATTGTTCATCCTTGATTTAGCTATGATTCATCACTGAACCCAATTTACCACCTAGGATTGAAATCCCAGGCTGATAGGCGAAGTCTGATAAATCACACTGGGAAAGCTTTTCAGCGGGTTTTAACCTACTTCCTCTATTAGCCTGAAAATTGATTTCCAGGTAGTTTGTTGGAATAACAGATTTCCTCTGAACATCTTTCAACACACCCAATCGCGGAAACTGCTGAAACACCCTTTTCACAGGAACCGCAAAACTAGACCTAGTAATCTTTTCCTGCAAAGGCTGACTCGGCTCAGTCCCATCCTCATACAAATCCGCACCATCCCACAAAGGCTCCTTATGTAACCCATTAATCCCCACCACCTCACCGCGAATATTCAGCAGTGGTGCGCCACTCATCCCCCTACGAATATCATTGGTATAACCGATTTGATAACCTCCTTTTAAAGCCTTCTCCAGCAACAACGAAACTTCCCCCGTGGTAAATACCAAACCCCTTTGCTGTTTTACAACGGAAGAACCCGAAAGACGCAAACGCCAAGAATTTTTCTGATTTTCTTTCCCCTTTTTCGGCAACTTAGTCTCAGCATTTGCAGTAAATCCACCCACAAACACCTTATCCCCTACCCCCAAAGTAGATGAATCCCTGATATTTGCTACTGCATACACCGTATCAGCACTGCGAAACTGCAATAAACCCAAATCATTACCATCCAATTTCACAGTTTCAATCACAGTAGCTTGGTAAATACGCCCATCAGCAGTTTGAATGCGATAAGGAGATTTAGCTGCCCGGAGTACGTGAGCATTGGTAACTACTGTATAAATCTGCCCTGACTTTTTCAGTAAAGTCCCAGAGCCGATAAAATCCCTTGACAAAATTTTGACAGTAATAGAATTAGCTATCTGTCGTATTTGTCCAACTGAAAGTTGATTTGATGACTGTGGTTTTGAGGATTGCTGACACTCATTTTGTTGACAAGTTTCCACAACAGTTTCTTGCCTCGGTTGCGCCAATGATATACCACCAAGACAAGTCAGCATAATTAATATGGGATAAATACCTTGCCTTAGCAATAAATGCCAATTCATTTACTATCTACAAGCTTATTAACATCAAGGTAGAATTCGCCATCCACATATTGAATAAATTCATCCCCACTAAGCTCAATAATTGTACCGTTAGCACCACGACGGAAATCAAGTATCTGTTGGATCACATAGCCAGGATCGCTTCCTTTTTGGAGAGTTACCAGCACATTATTGGCAGAACACCTACCACCCCGGCGATTAGAAATACACAACACCGGATAACCATTCACATTGTCTCTACCAGTAATGTAAAATCTGCCATTGTCATAGTAACGGCGAAATTTTGCCGAAACTATTTTACAGCGTTCTAGGGGAGATACATTAAAAGCATTACTAGACCAACGAATAAATCGCTCTCTTCCCCGTGATGTCCTCACCCATGTGATCGGTACACCGTTGAGTTTGGCACAATAAAACTTGGAACGTCCGCCATAGCTAGGTTGAGCAAGGCTGGTAATAGTAATAAAACCTACAGTAATAGCTGTGGCTAATTGAGTAAATTTCCTGATGTTCATGGTCAGGTAAAGTGTTTACTGGTTAAAGATATCTGTATATATACAAGCTACGATATGATGCCACGTCTTTTCGGAAATTTACAATAAAGTTTAAAATATTGCTCCTTTAAGGGACTGACAATTTTTAAAGTATCCCATTTTTGTTTGTGGGATGGGCTTCTAGCCCGTCCATATCCGCAGGCAGGCAGGGATGCCTACCCCACAATACCCCACAATGGTTTACTGAATTTATTTTTTGGTGTTCCCTAACTCCTTATTAGCTGGTAAATCCTGACCAAACAAAGTGCCATACATTAACCGATAAATATCAGTATTATCCACAGTGGTAGGTAACTTATTTGCATTAATCCCATGTGCTTTCGCAACGATGGAGCCGGAATTATCTCCAAAACTTGTCCAACCCACAGCAAAGTTAAAACGCTTCCCTTGTTTATCGGGTGCGGATGTAAAGGGGATAGTTTTGGTTCCTTGCTTACCATCCCACGGGGAACCATTTCTACTTCTAGCTGGGACTGGGGAAGGTAAATTAATATCCCCCACCACTTCCAAACCTCCAGCATCACTATCTGCGGCTGTCACCAACAACGTGTTGGGTGTTTTTTGGATAAATTTCATCGCTACCCCAACCGCATCATCAGCCCGTTTTACAGCTTCGATGCAACCCACGGCATTATTATAATTACAGAAATTATCGCTCCCTTCTTCCTCTAACACCACAAAGAAACCTTGGGGATTTTGCGAGACTATTTTTAACGCCGCATCCAGCATTTCACTGACTGTGGGGGCATTAGGTACATATAAAGGTAAATTTTCCTTGGTTAAATTTTCTTCCGAATTATCATTATAAGTATTCAAAGCAGCGAAAATTCCCAGTACTTTTTTGGTGTTAGCTGGTAGCTTGAGCAACTCATCACGGGTATAAACCACTGTATAACCCTTACTCTTTGCTAGCTCAATTAAATTCACTCCATCTGTACGTTGAGTTTGTTTTGCAGTGGCGTGTCTCCCAGCAGTACCCCTGGGTAAGTAAAATATTTCTCCACCCCCCAAAATCACATCTACCCCAGATTCAACAATTTGTTTGGTGATTTCGGCAAATTGACGGCGACTTCGCGTTTTAGCCACAAATGCACCAGTCCCTGGTTCGGGAATAACTCCAGAGTTAATAATTGCCGTTCCTTTACGAGCAGCTATGGCTTCTTCCATAATTGTCTGGGGTTTTCCAGAAGCCGCCACAATTGGTTTACCATTTGCATCTAAACCAAAAGAATCTGCATTTACCTTTACCCCAGTGGCGTGGATAACTGCACCACCGTTGGAAGTAGCAGTGAGTTGATTTTTCATGTGTCCCAAGTAGACACCCAAGTGAGACATTCTATCCCAATTTAGCCATCCATCGGGACCATAGTGGAGCATCCGCGCTGCACCCCAATGGGATGGGCTAGTACCATCGGGATGAATAAAGATCACGTTTCCTGATTGAGAATTATTTGCTGTGGATGGAGAGGTACAACCGAGTAAAGATGTACTGCAAATAACTGCTAGTCCGAAAATATATGGTTTCAATTGCGGTATCATTTTTTGTTGTTATTGAGGATATACGGGCAGGGAGTAGGGAGTAGGGAGTAGGGAGTAGGGAGTAGGGGGCAGGGAGCAGGGAGCAGGGGGCAGGAGGACGAAAAAATTATACTCAGATATCAGATAATTGATGGTGGAAATTATTTTTCATTCAGTCTCTACTCTTCAAGAATAAATCATGCCCTCCAACGCAATTTGCAACTCGGCTGTCAAATCAGTCACAGCTTGTTTCATCGCTTGACGATGTTCCTTGGGAGAATCTCGTTGACAATTTAACCAATATTCAGTCACAGAAATGGGTGTACCGATTGTTAACTGAGACTTGCGCCAACCCAAACGGGGACGACGGGGAACTTTTATCCCTTTAATACGAGCGATCGCATCGAATATAATCAGTGTGGTTTCAGCGAATCTTTCTGGGGAGGGTTTTTCTAGCACATAATTCTTTGTCACTGCTACAAAGCTTTCTACTAAACGCATATGTCGCATTCGTATAGTTGATTCATGAGCCATCCAGTCTGCTAACCCTCGCTCAAATGCAGATAAGGTTTGAATATCAGCAATATCTCGGCGATAAATGCGATTCCAACCAGTTTCTTCGATGCGGCGACAGCGATCTATGATAGTTCCTAGGGATGGGATATGAAAATATTGTTCGCACACCTGTAAGGCTTGTTCTAACAACCGATGCAAGCGAATTACTAAAGCTTCTTCCGCAATTTCTCCTGAATGGCTATCCGGGAATTGGCAATTATAGAAATGACCATAAAACCCTTCCATCTGGGTAATTACATAATTACTCAAGTCCAACAGCCGTTGATAGAAAATATCTTCATGTATCTCATCCGCAGACTTGCCAATTCTCTGCACTGGTAAACCGCAATCCGCTTCTAATTTACTTAACAATCGGTCTAGATTTAACCAAATACTAGTTACGTAATAATACTTAATGCTAATAGGAACAATAAAAACTTCCTTATCACGATTAGCTTTTTGTAAATCCTCTGCACACCAAATACCCAATTGAGCAGTACCCGGTTCTAAGGGGCTGACAACTTCACTATGACCATTAGTTGCTCCCTCTGGGGCGATGAGCATGGGCATTTTGCCATTAACCAACAAATCCCTTAATGTGCGAATCACCTCTCGGTCTAATCGCTTACTTCTATATACAGAAATACCTCCTAAACCAGAGAAAACCCAACCCAGCCATTTCCCCGCCCACATGGTCATACCCCGGTCATACATAAAATGGCTATAGAAGGGATATTGCAAGGAAATATCAAGCTTACGGGCAGTTCTGGGTAGAGTCCGAGTGAATAGGTACATCAGACTTAAGGGATCGTCTACCTCAACGTGACGAAAGGCAAGCAATAAGCGATTTTTCCCTGCTTGGAATTGTTGATAAAATTTTGCCAATGTTTCACCATTAGTAACCTTCACTTCGGCAATCCCCGCAGGTAACCAAGGTCGAAGGCGAAAGCGAAGTAAAATCGGTAACACTAATACTGCCAATCGTAGGATTAAGGGATTGACACGTTGGGGGATAAATTCTAGCTTTGGTTGGGCGCGATACTCTGGGGGAGTGACTAGGCGATGGTGGCTGATGTTAAACAATTTGGGATGATTTGAATAGGAGGCAGGGGGCAGGGGGCAGGGGGCAGGGAGCAGGGAGCAAAGGGCAGGGGGCAGAAGGAGCAAGAGTTTTAGCCATTAATTAATACCAAATTAATATGCGACTTAAATGGGTAGCAGCTTACTGTTTCATGCCTAACCATGTTAGCCCTCATCAAGCTTCAATTTAACAAGTTTAATGGTAAATTAGCTCAAACTGTCCGAAATGACTACTTATTACAACTTATTTTCCTGATATCTGCTCCAAATATGCAGCTCTCTCAAATGGTTTATTTGTGCCGACTTACTTGATGCCAATTCAAATAATGTTTGCAACACATAAATTATTCGTAAGGGCACGGCACCAGTTAAGATACTTTTATATATTGAAATATTGTGGATGCCGTGCCCCTACCCATCTGTCGCATTCTTTTTTCAAAATGGTATAACCACTCCTCCCTTACCTGGACAAAAGTATAAAGGGCTACTAAAGAATCCTCCCGAACGCGCAGACCACACGAAAACCGAGATCGCTGTCGATGATGTCGCGCTCCGCCTTATAGAGATGGTTGCGGCACGCCGAGCGGCAGCCCTTAGGATAGTTGATCCAGGAGCCTCCCCGCAGCACAGCTCTACCAGTTTTTTGAAAAAGATTATCATCCTCATTATCAAACCAAGCATTGCCATCTGTGGGCGCAGCTTTATAATTACTGTGCCAATCATCAAGACACCATTCCCAAACGTTCCCGTGCATATCATATAGCCCAAAGGCATTGGCTACCTCAAAACTGCCCACGGGTGTTGTTTCTCCACGGTATTCTCCTTTGGAGCCAGCACCGTAAGTGTAGTTAGCATCATAATTTGCCAGTTTAGATGTAATTGTCTCACCAAAGTGAAAGGGTGTAGTTGTACCTGCACGACAAGCATATTCCCATTCTGCTTCACTGGGGAGGCGATATTCTTTTCCTGTGTGTTTCGATAATCTGGCGCAAAACTCAACTGCATCATACCAAGAGATTCGCTCTACGGGACAGTTCACGCTCTCTGGGAGGTCTTTAAACCTGCTAGGATTGGGTTTAAGGTCGCGTTCTACTTTCAAATTTTCACGAGATGCGATCGCTCGCCATTGTGCTTGGGTTATGGGATATTTGCCTATGAAGAAAGATGGAACTGTTACCTGGTGTTGGGGCTTTTCATCGTTATATCCTTCCCCTTCTGGCGAACCCATGATGAATGTATCACCAGGGATGAAGACCATTTCTAAGGTGATATCCTCACCCAAGTCTTCGTTAAAGTATTGGGCTTGCTTGGTTTCTAGTTCGACGATTTTACCGCGACTATTTACAGTGGCGGTTTCAAACTCAAAGGACTCTAGCTCATCACTTGCTTGTGCACAAGATTGGACATTTTGAAATTTTCCTCTAGAATCAAGAACAATCATCGCATTTCTAACTAAATCTTCTCCCTGCTGATCTTGATTTCTTTGAGCTGCTGCTAAAGCCAAATCCAATCTCACCAAAGGGTCTTGATTCGCTTCAATCCAACGCCAATAAGGACTTAATGAAGCTGTTATCCTCGCACTGCGACAAATTCCATCTGAACTCAATTCCTGCTCATAACCCCATTGCAGAAACAAGATTAAATTTGAGTTTTCTTGCAGAAGCAACTGCTGTCCTTTGTGATTCTCTCCATTCCCAAAAAGCTTGAGGACTCTATCACAGAAATTATCATGATAGAAATCCAAAACTTGAGGAGCAAGATAGTCAATTTTTCTTCCCTGCTGTAATTTACTTTCCGCGTAACTACGAGCAGGTTCGGGTAAAGTTACTCGCCAATCCGATGCAGTAGGGGATTTTTCCGCCATCGAAAACTTAAATAGTTCCAACAAAGCCTTATTCCCACTTCTACCCCAAATAGCCTTAGCTAAATCCCGGCTCAATCCACTGGGAAAAAAAGCTAATAAAGGAAATATATCTTGCCCTTCTACAGATAACATGGCAAAGGAACGTTCTAAAGTTATCCGCAAACTCCTTTCTTTTCTTTCTTCAGGAGAGTAATCACCCAGTATTTCTAATGGTTCAATATCCAATTCTTCACACAAATCTTTGATGGTAAATTGAGTTTCTACCATATAGGATGCTGCTAATTTAATGGGTAAGGGATAACCATCGAGAAATTGCACCAACCGATTAAAATTTTCTGCCAAATCATCATCGTCTCCCCATTGTGATTCTGATGGAGCATACTTTCTAAATATTTGTCTCGTTTCTGATGCTCCCATGCTGTAAACTTCTTGTTGATGGCAATAAAGAATATCTCTGACTAGAGAATCACGGGAGGTTAACAACAATCTGACATGGGGACATTGTTCTAAAAGAGAGTTCAAAAGTTCAATTAATTCATCGGCTTCTTTCTCAATCAATTTATCTAAATCATCGAGAATCAAAAACACTCGACTATTCCTTAATTCCCTTTCT
>NZ_FYBH01000007.1 GCF_900185595.1 Calothrix rhizosoleniae SC01 | reverse complement strand
TATAGACACAATAATTTAGTCGCCAATCATTCATTTTTTTCAAAGTTTGTTCCCTAATCTCTTGAGGTTTTGGTGTTGATTTTTGCCATTCTTGTACAGCTTGAGCAACAGCCTCAGGTTCTGGAGGAACAATAATCGAGTTCTCAGGAGTAAAAAACTCATCTCTACCACCTTTGCTAGGGGTACTAACAACGGGTATTCCACAAAGTAAATATTCACAGGAGGCTAATACTGCTCCTTCTAATGGTGAAAGGCATAAACCAACATCAGACTGGTTATATTTTCTGGCTAACTCAGGACGTGAAAGAAATCTCTCATTAAAGTCAGCATGTTTGAGTTCGGGGCAAAAATCATGTAAATTTCCCCCATAGGATACAACCATTAAACGTTCTATATTTTTTGCTAACCAATGACGCTTGACTGGTAGTAATTGAGCAGTGTAAATTGCATCGTATATTTTTGGTTCATCAAGTGGTTTATATACATGCTCATTAATATATATATTTTGATTTAAATGAGCTCCTCGAACAGAAAGACGTTTTCGCATAACCTCTTCATCCGTTGCACTCACCATTAAATGGTGTGTCCTTCCTTCTAGGGTATGTAAGGTTTGTTTTACCTTACGTTTTGCCATTTCTTTCCATGAGCCAGCCCATGAAGGAACATGTTCTAGTACATGTTTTGGACGAAACCATGGAGGTAGAGGTTGATAAGTTAGTTTTTTTTCTTGATATATTAATCCACCAAGGAAAGGATAACTACCTAGAAAAGAAACAATCAATGGCTCAGTACTGAGAATGTAAAAACCATGAAATAACATAAATAGAGTTCACTTTAATTAATGGATAGAAATCAGAGTGAGAATACAGGTGGAATCCAAAAACATTTAAGTATTGACGATTTTTTGTTCTACTTCTTCTGTAAAGGAAGGAGATATGCTCAAGTTTTGATAACCAATAACTGCTCGTACGTAAGGTAAAAACAAATAAATAAACCAAAACATACCAGAGTGTCGCCTGACAAAAGTAATCCACGGCTTAATTGGAAAAGCTTTTGGTTGGAGAACTTTTTGTAAGCGTTGATAAATAGAAAGTTGAGGATCAACCCAACTTCCACCAACAGAGTTTTTAGAACAAGTACCGATATATCCAGATGCTACCCACACAGAACATCCTAGTTTTTTGGCTCTCAATCCATAATCTAAATCACCTAGTGCATGGATAAATACAGAGTCCAAATTTCCTACTTTTTCAGCAACACTATGAGGAATGAGTACGCAATTTCCATACATTGTTTCACTTTCTTGTAACTCCTGACTTGGCTGTAAAAATTCATATTTATTTGAATACCAATTCTTGGAACGTACAGCACCACCATAAGTCGGTTTATTTGTGAAAAAATCGTAAGTTGAACCAACAACTATGGAATTGGCTTTACCTTGCTTTTTTAAATAATTGTAACTAGTAAGTAGTTTATTAAAAGCATTGAGTTCCAGGATAGTATCGTCATTTAGCCAAATATAAAAGTCATATTTTTTTTCTAAAGCCTTTGCAAAGGCTAAATGCATTCCTCCTACCCAGAAAAGATTTCCATTACCTTGTAAGATATTCACTGCTGGGTAATTTGACTTGACTGCATCTGATGTCCCATCAGTAGAACCATCATCAACTAAATAAACATCAAATTTGACATGATTTTGTTGATATAAAGCCTCTAAACAAGCCAAGGTTATTTTACATCTATTATGTGAAGTGATTAATACTACTATGTTCATATAATTATTTTTAAGTATGATTAGATTTTCACAACTTTTGGTATCAACTGTATTTTTGGATGTTCTTCAATCTTTTATATTGAACTGCTGCAGAAAGAACTGTTGATACATATAGAAACCAGATCAAACTATTAGATGAAAACAATATATTACTTTCTGTAAGATTAGTAATCCATAATAAACAACATATTTGTAACATCCAGAAAAATTCTCTATCTCTACTATAAATTAATAAATCGATGATTTTTTTTAAAGATTGGCAGAAATGAATGAAGAATGTTAGCAAACCTAAAGAACCAATTTCTAATAAAATATCAATAAAGCCATTATGGGCATGAAAATTTATATTACCTTCTTGAAATTCAGGTAATAAAGCTGCCCAGGAATTAGATAAAACATAGTTACCTGCTGAAGAATTCCAAAAACCCCTATACCCATAACCTAACCAAGGTTGTTCTGAAATTTTGTCAAAACATAGTTGCCATAGCGGTAGACGACCATTAAACTCTAAATCTTTCCCCCAAAAATCAACTAGTATATATTCAATATTGAAAAAGACTAAACATGATATAATGCTAACAAATAAAAATAAGATTAGGCTGAATAATAATCTATTATTTTTTTGTTTTACAATAAATTTATATATTGGCATTATTAATATAGAAAATAAAATAATTAGCAGACCACTTTTGCTTTGTGATAGCAAAATAATAGCTACTGAAAAGAATAATCCTGTTGCTATAATTAATTTATTTAATTTTTTATTCAAGATATGGAAAATAAAAGATAAAGCTGCTATACCCATCTGTCGTCCTAAAATTTGTTTGTGGGTATAAATTCCTGACCAAGCTATAGAACCATTAATAAATTGTGTACCAGAAGAGGGAAACAATATACTATTACCATAACTTAAAATCATGATAATTCCAGTTGCCCAAGATAATAGTTTGATTTGTTCTTCTGGTGGATATTGCATTGCGAAATATACTGCGAATAAAGTCGAGCGAAGTAATAATCGAGACTGATATATACTTTCGGATGGATTTTCTGACCAAAAAAAAGAAAAACATACTATAAATAATAAAAGTATAAAACTAATATCTATGGTGGCAGTATAAAATAATTTTTTACCACGCATGACAATGATAATGAATAAAAAACCATAACTAATGATGCTAGTTATATTTTCTAATATACTTGGAAGTGATAGAGGTTCAATAATAATAATTAATAGAATACAAATAGCAACTTCTAACTTATTGATTAGAGGTAATAGTAGTTTATTTTTCATTCTGATATATTCGTATAATCAAACATGTTTTAAGTTTGATAACTATCTAGTCTCTAATCTAGATATTAAAATTAAAAACTTATAATTTAACCGATTTATCTTGTGCCAATATTTCTTGAAATAGAGTTAAATAACGTTGTGCTTGAAGCTCAAGAGTAAATTCTTTTTCTACCTTCTCACGAGCATTACAGGATAGTTTTGTCTGCCTATCTGGATTTTCTAATACCCAAGCAATTCCTTTGGCTAAATCATCAGATTCATATGGTTTAGCTAAATAGCCATTGGATTGATGATCGATAATATCTTTTAAACCAGTGGCGTTAAAAGCCACCACTGGAGTTCCACAAGCTAAGGATTCAGAGGCTGTTTGACCAAAAGATTCTTGTAAAGATGGTACTATGGTCACATCAGCAGCTGAGTAAACAGCAGCTAAAGAAATATCGTCATGAAAATATCCCAAGTAGTGTGTTTTAAAGCCTAAATCAGGTGAATTTTCTGGCTGAGATGCACCGAATATACATAATTCTAATTTCTCTTTCCAATGAGATTTGCTTAAATTTTTCAATGCTGGTTGTAATAACTGAAAGCCTTTATTTTTATCACTGTTTGTTTGTAAAGATCCAAATAAAATCAATTGTTTATCTTGAGGTAGATTCAGAATTTTTCGAGCACATTCTTTAGCGATTGGCCTATATTTTTGAGTATCAAGTCCATGGGGAATGACTTCAATTCGTAAATCCTGAAAAAGAGGACTGGAACTGGCACATGTAGCTAACCAATTACTGGGTGAAATAAGTGTTATTTTCAAATTTTTCCAAGCTTTTGCTTTACGCCACCATATCCAATGGGATAAATCTTTCTGTTGTTTACTAGCTAACTGGGGACAACTACCACAGGATACTTTGTAATGATTACAATCTCCGGTCGAATGACACCCACCTGTAAAAGCCCACATATCATGTAGAGTCCAAACTAAAGGGCGCTTAAGTTTGCTAATAGTTTCTATTTGCATAAAGCCCGCACATATCCAATGTAAATTAATAATGTCCGGAGCAATCTGATTTACCATTGGTATAACTCTGTCTGGCATCCATTGCACAAAAAATGTAGATCCATGATGACGCTGACGATAAATTTTTAATGGTAATGTCTCAAATGTTAGTTTTGCTTTTGCTAAACCTTGAGATAGTCTAGTTTGAGGCGCAATTACATATTTATCACTACTCCATTTTTCCTGTACT
>NZ_FYBH01000201.1 GCF_900185595.1 Calothrix rhizosoleniae SC01 | reverse complement strand
TGGATGTTCCTTACCTAAAACTTTCTCCACAATTGCCAGGGAGCGCAGATAAAGGGATTCTGCCTTGGCATAATTCCCCTGGGAACTGTAAATTATTGCTAAATTGTTGAGTTTAGCTGCCACAAAAGTATGTTCCTTGCCTACAACTTTCTCCAAAATTGCTAGGGAGCGTAGATAAAGAGGTTCTGCCTTGGTATAGTTTCTTTGTGAAAAGTAAAGCGATCCTAAATTGCTGAGGGTTTTTACCACGTCTGGATGTTCCTTATCCAGTACTTTCTCTGAAATTGTCAAAGAACGCAAATAAAGAGGTTCTGCCTTAGCATAATTTCCCTGTACATGATAGAGCGTTGCTAAATTGTAGAAGCCTTTTACCACGTCTGGATGTTCCTTGCCCTGTACTTTCTCCAACATTGTTAGGGAGCGCAAATAAAGGCGCTCTGCTTCAGCATAACTCCCCTGCGACAGGTACATTCCTGCTAAATTGCTAAGGCTTTTTGCAACATTAGGATGTTCCTTACCCTGAACTTTCTCCAAAATTGCTAATCCACTTTCTGCTAGAGGAATGGCTTCACTGTATTTGCCTTCCTGAATCAATATATTAACTTGTTGATTCAGTTTCTGTACTTCTGCTAATTCTGAGTACTGCTGGGTTGATAATGATGGCTGGATTTGTTCTGCAACTGCTCTTGGTATACTTACCAAAAGTCCCCATGTCATTGCTGTGGCGATTGAGTAAGATACCAGTTTTAAGGGATTGCAGTTAAGGAATTTTAGCTTGAAAAAGTTGGAAGGCATTAATTTGGCTAAATTACGGAGTTCTATAATATACTTTTTTATTGGATACAAAGGATAAAAAACTGACTTTTGGAAATTTTCCCTGTATCAGTAATTGTGATGTGGTCTACTCTGGATATACGAATATAATCATGTCTCTAGACACGGGAAAAATTATTTTTATTTATACTAGCTAGTATTACATGCTCTATTTGTAAAATTGATAGTATTTCTTCAAGATTTAGTGAAATTTGTTTGAAAATAAGTCATAATCTCTTTCCAATAGCGAAAACTTAAACACATCATTGAAAAAATTTATTCTTTTTTAAATTGTCACAAATGCCCTCCTTCACTCCTTCACCCCTCCCCTCATCACCTAACAATTTTCTTCATATAATTACCCCATAACTGAGCCGCTTGGGCACTACTACCAGAAGTGGGGGAATTATTGTCATTTCCTAGCCAAATACCAGTTGCTATTCGCCGATTAGGTACAAAGCCAATAAACCACAAATCAACATTTTTGTCTGTGGTTCCGGTTTTACCTCCTTCTCCCTGTCCAATAGCTGCACTACGTCCAGTTCCGCTACTGACGACTCCCTGTAGTAAGCGGCTCATTCTTCGGGCTATACTTGCTTTTAAAACTCTCTTATTGGCATCAGCATCTTGATCAAAAGAATAGATGACACGGCAGGTTTGTAAGTCATTTCGATCGCGGCAATCACTGCTGTCTAAAATCCGACTAATAGCATGGGGACGATTCCAAACACCATTATTATTAATTGCCCCAAAAGCTCCTGTCATTTCCAAGACGTTGACTACACTTTGACCTAAAACTAGTCCTGGTACTGCTTCTAGTTCTGATTTAACTCCCAGTTTTCGTGCCATCCTCACCACTTTATCTAAACCAACTTCACGAGCTATTCTCAGAGCAATTGGGTTTTCGGAAAGGGCAAGTCCCCTTGTCATATCTAGGCTACTAGCACCGGTGCGACAGGGCTTGTAGGTAAAGCCTCTCCAAGTGAGGGAAGAACAAGAATAGGTTTTACCTGTGGATATTCCTGCTTCCATAGCTGCGGCGTAGGCAAAAACTTTAAAGGTAGATCCTGGCTGTCTTTTGGCTTGATAAGCACGGTTAAACTGACTGGTTTGAAAATTCTTACCACCTACCATCGCTAATATTCCACCGGTGCGGGAATCCAGGGTTAATATAGCCCCTTGGGAAAATCCAAAATTGGAGCCACTGGTATTCACTGCATTCTTTAGGGCATTTTCTGCCTGGGATTGCATGGAGGGATTTAATTGAGTTTCAATAATAAAGTTGCCTTCTGCTGCTAAATCTTTGCCTAAAATTGATTCCAATTCGGCAAAGACATAATTATAAAAGTAAGGAGCAATAGTTTTTGCTTGTTGTTCGCAAACTTTAGGACTAATTTCAATGGGCGAACGTCGAGCGCGATTGTAGTCATCTTGCTTCATTTTACCCATTTCCAGCATTCGTCTCAGTACACGATTGCGATAACCAATGATATTCTGCTTACTTTTGTTATTCCCACAGAAATTAAATCCGTTGGGAGCTGGTAAAATTCCGACTAATGTGGCGGCTTCTGCGGCGGTTAATTCTTTGGCTGATTTCTCAAAGTAATAGCGGGCTGCATCTTCAAAGCCGGAAGTATCCACTCCTAAATAAACTCGGTTTAAGTAAGTTAGTAAAATATCATCCTTACTGTAGAAAGTTTCCAACTTCAGTGATACCACAGCTTCCCGAATTTTACGCCCCAAGGAGTCCTGTCTGCCTACATAATCGCGGAATAAGCTACGAGCAACTTGTTGGGTGACTGTACTAGCCCCTTGCTGAACATCACCACTACGAGTATTAATTAACAAGGCTCGTAAAATTCCTAAGGGATCAACACCTAGATGCCAGTAAAAACGGCTGTCTTCTGAAGCAACCACGGCTGCTGGTAAATAGGGGCCAAAATCAGATAATTTTTTCATGTCAACATGAGCCGTGGAGCGTGGCTCACGTAAGGGAGTAAAGCCATCACGGGCATACACAATCACTGGAGCACGGGTGGCTGTAGGTAGGGGTGTGACGGAGAATTTTAGCCATTCTACAGCGATCGCTAAGGAAACTAAGGCGGTAATACCTGCTACTCCATAACCCGCCCAAGTTGCAGCTTGACAATACCAAGGAGGTGGATCAACATATTGTAGTCGCACAGATGCGGCTAATTCTGGTGGCCCCAGGGTGAGAATATCTCCGTGACGCAGCTCTAAGTTCGTCAGTCGCCGCTTACCACGATAGATCCCATTGGTAGAGTTTTCATCCTTAATCATAAAAGCTGGTCGCCTTTGGGATGAATCTCTGGATATGGACAGATGAATTTGACTAACTACGGGATTGCGAACAACAATATCACTAGATTTAGAACTCCGACCCAAAATGTAGCGATCGCCTAAAAGGGGATACACTTCTGCCCTATCTGCCCCCGCATCCTGCACCCACAGTTCTGGTACCCTAGCATTAGGCTTCAGTGCCAGTTTGGAAAAATCTACTCTAGCTTGAATTGTCTGTACTGCTTGGGTAATCTGACCGAGCAATGTTTGTGGTTTTTGAGGAGGTTGGGGGGAACTCATTAGCTATTCACACCATATTTTTTACAGAAGAATTGGGAAAATGCAATCTCTATATTACTATTTTTACCGAAAATAATGGGTCTACAGCCGAGCCCATAAGAGTGCAAGTTTTGCTACAACCAATTGTTTCTCTTTAATTAATAGCAAAACTGTCACGAAGAGGCTGGGGAGCAGGGAGCTCTTAGCAGGGGAGAAACCCCATATATAAATATAGAGGGCAGTGCAGTCTTGAGGTTTCCCCAAGTAGAGCAACTTCGGAGGGCCTGAAACCAAGTTTTCGCTACGCTCCACAGCAGGTGAAAACGGCATTCCCCCCCAGCAAGACTGCACCTTTTCCTCCTGTTTCTTCTGGTCAAGAAAGCTCTTAAAGTATCACTATTAAATATACATCCCTACTTAGACAGATTTTATTGGAGCAATTGTTTGATTTAATTAGCGGAGTAAGTCTTTGAGGTGTTGAGGTTCAGTAAATATGAAGGGAAAATTTATTACTTTAATTACCACAAGTGCAATTCTGGTTCTTACAAGTAACTTAGCTGTAGCACAAACAACAGAACAAAATCAGCCGAAAAAATTGAGATCGGATGTGATGAAAATTTTGTGCGAAAAATCCCCTTTGAATTCTCGTTGTCAAGGGAAAAATCAAGTTTAAGAAGAGCAATCAACTACAGAAGTACCAACAACTGAAACTACCCCCAATATGGAGGAAACTACTATTCCGGAAAATACAATTCCAGATAGTAACACAACCACTCCACAACAATCTCCAAGCGATGCCCCTACTAATATAACCCCATTACCAACTCCTAACTCAGAAGAAAATCCCAGTAATATAACACCATTACCAACTCCTAATTCAGAAGAAACTGAAACTAATGAAATGCCTTCTACAAAATTGGATGGCACTAAAAATCCTGTCCCTGGTTCTATGGAAGAGCAACCAATCAATATGCCTGAAGTAGAAAATACTTCACCTGAATCTGATGATTCCAAAGAATAAATAGCTAAGGTGATTTCTGAAAATAATTTTACCAATGACAAGGGCGTAAGCCTTGCGCTCCTATGGTGAATTTGTAATCGCCTGGTAATTTTAATTCTGGAAATTTCCTAAATGGTTGCGCCAATAGAAAGTTTTGTATATTGGCAAGATATTAAGTTAAAGATAGAGGTAATCAATTTCTTTGATTACCTCTATTTATGTTATTTAAATGTTTTTTATTATTCTTGACTGAAGCATAAAAGGATAATTCCCTAAATTTATTTATGGACAAATAATCAATAGTTTTGCTCCGATGTATAAGCACAAAGTACAATAATTCACTTCTCTATATTAGTCTCTGTGGGTTGCAGGGTTTTGTTTAAAATTTGCTATTAATAAAGACACAATTCCAATATTAATAAACACATCAGCTAAGTTAAACACAGGGAAGTTAATGAGGCGAAAATCCAAAAAGTCAACTACATAACCTAAAACAAATCTATCTATGCCATTACCCATAGCTCCACCTAATATACAGCCATAACCAAGCCTTTCCCAAAAATTTAAGTTTGGTGCAAAACAAGCAAAAGCTATCAATGCCAAGCTCACCAATAAAGATAGCCAACGCAACCACTCCACTTGACCTGAAAATAAACTAAATGCTGCACCAGTATTTCTAACATATGTAAAATGAAAGACTCCTGGTATTAGAGGTAGAGTTTCTTTGAGGTTAAAAGTTTTGACTACCAAATATTTTGTTAGTTGGTCTAAGAAAAAAGTAACAAAAGCAGTAATCCAGAAAAAGCGGTTTTTCCAACGCATAGTTTAGTCGATTGATAGTCAAAAAGTTTAATATTTTAGATTAACTCCACAAATAAATCTGGTATTTTTTACCATGAAGTAATCAACTTTCAGTCAGTTTTTGTGATCAATGTCAATTGCAATAAATCTTCTCAGGACTAATAGAACATTACATGTCTTAGCACATAAGCGATCGCAGTCACAGCACAAACAACAGCTAATTGTCCTGGTAATGCTAACCAAGAATATTTGTAAATTACCTGCAATAGTGTTTCATTTTCCGTACCTTGCAATTGCACAAGATGACTGATGGTCAAATAAGTTATACCGCAGATGTGAACAGCCAACAAACCAGAAATACAACTAAAAGCTAAGGTTTCTAATTTCGGTCGAGCCTGAAATGCCAAAAAACCACAAACCCAAGCTCCAGGAATGAAACCCAGCAAATAGCCAAACTGGGATAATTTGATATAACCAATCCCACCACCATCGGTAAATACAGGCAATATCGTTAAGCCCATAACTAAGTAAGCTATTTGGGACAGGGCACCTGCATTTTTTCCACCCAAGCATCCAACCAATAGTACACCACCTATTTGAAATGGCACTCCTAAGGAAATAGTATGGATCTCTTGGTTAACCCAATTCCACGGAAAGGTAGTCACATGGACTTCTAGAAAAGTCCCGGCTATGGTTAGCATTAAGCCAATCATAGACCATAGTAATTGATTGGATGCGGCTAACATTTACAGGTTACTCATGTAAAATATTTTCATTCAAAGCCGAACTTCGAGACTCAGGCTCAAGGATTTTCAGCTAGTATTTACTGATTAATAAAAATAGATTCATTTTTATAATTCACTAGCGCCAATTTTTTTGTTTTTTCAATTAAGACAAATTGCAACATACGGTATATTATTTTCCCCTGAGTATACTACATCTTGGTCAATAGAGGTAAATTATAGCTAATAGATTGGTGTAATTGAATCAATAATCTGTTTCGCTATGTAATAAAAGTGTAAATAACTACTTGATTAAAAGTATAAATACACAAGCAAACTCTGATCGCAAAAAGTTCAAAACCACACTGTATTTAATAAGTCAGAATGTAATATTTATACCTGTAAGCAGATTGAGATAAATGCCAAAGAGTATATTTCTACAAAGAAAATTAAATTTTTCAAAACTAACTATAAAGAATTTAGTTTCTTTTTATTAGCCTTAACCTTACCTTTACCATTGGCAATTATAGTTATAAACGCTTAGGATAAAATTAATAAAATCAGACATAACATGTCCCAGGAAATAGAAGTAGCAAAAATTTCTCCCCTAGCGAGAAATATCTCAGTAATAGCACTTACAGTTAGCCTGACTGCTTGTGGTGGTACTACCGATACAGCAACTCAAAATCAATCCTCTAGTGCGACAAAAACTGCTGCCACTAGCACAGGAAAATTAGATTTAGGTGGCAACCTCACCATCAATGGTGCTGGAGCTTCTTTTCCTGCTCCCTTGTACCAGCGTTGGTTTGCAGATTTGAATAAAAAATATCCCAATTTGCAAGTTAACTATCAGTCAGTTGGTAGTGGTGCTGGGGTCAAACAATTTAAGGCTGGTACAGTAGATTTCGGTGCTAGTGACGTGGCAATGAAGGATAAAGACATTGCCGAAATTGATGCTAATAAAGGAGTGCTTTTGCTACCAATGTCTGCTGGTAGTGTTGTTTTCGCTTACAATTTGCCTGGAGTAAACGATATAAAATTGTCCAGAGAAGTTTATATTGATATTCTTCTGGGTAAGATTAAAAAGTGGAACGATCCCAAATTGACAGCAATTAACTCTGGAGTTAATCTTCCTGACAAAAATATCACATTCGTGCATCGTTCTGATGGTAGTGGAACCACAGGAGTATTCACCAAACACCTAAGCGCCATTAGTAAAGAGTGGGAAAGTAAAGTTGGTGAGGGTAAAACTGTACAATGGCCTACTGGTGTAGGTGCTAAAGGTAATGAAGGTGTAACAGCTCAGATTAAACAAACTGAGGGTTCCATTGGTTACATTGAGTACGGTTATGCCAAACTCAACAACATTTCTTTTGCGACCTTGGAAAATAAAGAAGGGGAATTTGTTAAGCCTTCTGATGAGGCTGCATCCAAAACCTTATCAGCAGTTACCCTCCCATCCAACTTGCGTGCTTTCATCAAAGATCCAGAAGGAAAAGAATCTTATCCAATTGTTACCTATACTTGGATTTTGGCTTATCAAAAATACGATAATCCTGCCAAAGCCAAAGCTGTAGAAGCAATGATTGAGTATGGCCTAACTGAAGGTCAAAAGGTGAGTACAGAGCTTGGTTATGTCCCCTTACCAGAAAATGTAATCAAGAAAGTTGCAGCAGCAGCAGATACCATTGCTCCTGATTACACAATTTCCGTGGCTAATAAGTAGAAGATGTGGGATAATCGGTACCCCTAAGTATTGCCATCAATATCCCCATAATTCAATTTATAGTGTGGTTTGCTCCCACACCTTCCAGCATTGGTAGGTTAATTTATTCCATGAATATACAAGACGAAAATATTCACATGAAAATTCAACCTCGATCGCAACTAGATAAATTATTGGATCGCGGTTTTATTTGGCTGACGCAATTTTTTGCTTTTGCGATCGCAGGTGTTTTATTGTGGATAGCATTTCAAGTAGGTGCCCAAGGGATACCTGCGATGCGGGAGTTTGGTTTGGGGTTTTTAGCCAACAGTGCTTGGAACCCTGTGAAAAGTGACTATGGAGTTCTACCGCAAATCTATGGGACTTTAGTTAGTTCCTTCATTGGTCTACTCATTGCTGTACCCATTGGTGTTGGCACTGCTGTCCTCCTCAGTGAGAATTTTTTGCCATCCAAAGTTAAAACAGTGATGGTGTTTTTGGTAGAATTATTAGCAGCTATTCCCAGTGTCGTATATGGCATTTGGGGAATTTTTGTCTTAGTGCCAATTTTGACAAATTTTGGTAAATGGCTACATGGTATCTTGGGTTGGGTGCCAATTTTTAGCAGTCCTCCCACAGGACCAGGGATGTTAGCTGCGGGAGTAATCTTAGCCATTATGACTTTGCCGATTATTACAGCTATTTCCCGAGATGCACTGATATCCGTGCCTCCTAGTTTACGTCAAGCAGCTTTTGGGTTAGGAGCTACTCGTTGGGAAACGATTTTGAAAGTTCTAATTCCCGCCGCATTTTCTGGCATTGTCAGTGCGGTAATGTTAGCTTTGGGTCGGGCAATGGGAGAAACTATGGCTGTCACCATGTTGATTGGGAATGCTAATAAGATCAATGCTTCCGTATTTGCACCAGCTAACTCTATTGCTTCTTTGTTAGCCAACCAATTTGCAGAGGCAGATGGTTTGCAGATATCAGCATTAATGTATGCTGCCTTAGTCCTGTTCTTTCTAACTCTAATAGTGAATATTATCGCTGAGTTAATTGTTTTGCGAGTCAAACGGATTTAGCATTTTCTGTGTTTAATGTTATATGGTTTAATACTATATGGATCCTAGCTTTTCCGATCTGCCAGACAGCGATTTAATTCGTAGAAACTTAAGTCGTTCTCCCACCTCTCCTCGAACCCTATTTAATAACTTAATGAATGGGGTAGCAATCATTTGTGGAGTGTTGGCTTTATTACCCTTAATGGCAGTGCTATCCTACATCTTAATTAAGGGTGTGGGTAGTCTAAATTTGAGCATATTTACAGAATTACCACCACCTCCATTAGTTGAAGGGGGAGGCTTCCGTAATGCGATTGTTGGCACCCTCTTGATGGTAGGCATTGCTGCATTAATTACCGTTCCCTTCGGAGTATTAGCAGCAATTTATTTAGTCGAGTTTAGCTCTAAAACTGTATCCCGTTGGATTCGTTTTGCAACCAACGTTCTCAGTGGTATACCCTCAATTATTGCTGGGGTATTCACCTATGGTTTACTTGTCTCGACAAAAATTGTCGGATTTTCCCCCATTGCTGGGGGTGTAGCTCTATCGGTACTAATGCTACCAATTGTCATTCGTACCACTGACGAAGCCTTGCAATTAGTCTCAGATGATTTGCGACAAGCTTCCGCAGGTTTAGGAGCCACTAACTTCCAGACAGTTGTACAAGTTATATTGCCAGCAGCTTTACCTGCAATTATTACTGGAGTCACTTTAGCAATTGCTCGGGCAGCGGGAGAGACTGCTCCCCTGATATTTACAGCGTTATTTTCTCAGTTTGCCTTTAACGGCTTATTTCAACCCATTGCTTCCCTTGCTGTTTTGGTATTCAACTTTGCCATTGTTCCCTATCCTAATCAGCAATCATTGGCATGGGCAGCTTCCTTAATTTTAGTGTTAATGGTTTTGATTACCAGCATAATTGCTCGCTGGGTTTCTAGTCGTAAATCTTAATTAACTCTAAGACTTGAAATTATATGATTCAATACTGACTCAATTATTATGGCTACTAATGTTGATATTGGCAACCAAACACAAACTGTTTTAAGAACAGAGGCTTTAAAGGTTTACTATGGAAATTTTTTGGCACTTAATGATGTTTGGCTAGATATACCCAGAAACCAAGTAACAGCATTTATTGGACCTTCTGGATGTGGAAAAAGTACCTTACTACGATGTTATAACCGTTTGAATGACCTGATTGAAATATTTCGGGCTGAAGGTAAGGTTTGTTACTATGGCGAAAACCTCTATGCTTCTCATATTGATCCAGTAGAGGTGCGTCGCCGGATTGGGATGGTGTTTCAAAGACCAAACCCCTTCCCCAAATCAATTTATGACAACATTACCTTTGGGCCCAAAATTAACGGATTCAAAGGTGATTTAGATGAGTTGGTAGAACGTTCCCTCAGACAAGCAGCCTTATGGGATGAAGTCAAAGATAAATTACGCCAAAGTGGTTTATCCTTATCTGGAGGACAACAACAAAGGTTGTGTATTGCTCGGGCGATCGCAACTCAGCCTGATGTTATTTTAATGGACGAGCCATGTTCTGCCCTTGACCCAATCTCTACATTAAAGGTAGAAGAGCTAATTCACGAACTCAAGCAACGCTATACCATTGTCATTGTTACCCACAACATGCAACAAGCATCGCGGGTATCTGATAAAACGGCATTTTTCAATGTCGAACCCACAGAACAAGGAGGGCGGATTGGCTATTTAGTAGAATACGATAGAACTGAAGCTATTTTCCAAGACCCTCAACAAGAAGCTACCAAGGAATATGTAAGCGGTAGATTCGGCTAATATCGCCACAGTTAGGAATGCTACATATCAAAATCAAGCTCCTTGTACTTTCGTATGTATGGGGAGTTTGTTATTAGATATAGCGCTACGCACTAGGGAACAGCATTCTGTCACAGTGTTTCAGCAAGCCCTACTTATTACTTATTACTTATT
>NZ_FYBH01000248.1 GCF_900185595.1 Calothrix rhizosoleniae SC01 | reverse complement strand
CTTATCTGGACAGATAATGTTAGGAAGACGCTCTCCTTGGCTACCTAAAAAAATTGCTCGGTATAAATTTCCTCGTTCTTTTGCACAAGTCCTGTTAAAGAACTTACGCCGAGTCACAAGAATTTTAGAAAAAATTACCCGCCCCCGCCTGAGAAAAATAGCCGATCATCCCTATGTGTGGAGATTTAACGGTTTATGTATTTTTTGGCTAGCATTATTACTCATTTCTCCAGTACCTTTTACTAATCCCATTCCCACTATCGGTATATTAATGATTGCTGTGGCTATGATTGAGTCTGATGGTTTGTTAATGTGTATTAGTTATGGATTTACAGCCTTGACTACCTTGTTATTCGGATTTATCGTTTATGCACTTTGGTTAGCACCTTATTTACTACCGAAAATTTTTCAGTGAATTATGAAAAAACCCCCAGTCAGAAACTGGGGGTAAGAATTAGGGTGCATCTAACTAAATTCTGTATTCCTCAAGTGAATAAATACATCCGGAAGTAATAGGATTTTGGATTTTAGATTTTAGATTTTGAGAAAAGTGTGGTCTTGAGATATGAATTATGGTTGACTGCTCCCCTGCTTAAAGGCGAGGAATTTCATAATGTTAAGATTCTCTGGGGACTGTGGGATTGATCCCACAGTTTCGGGTTTCATCCCCTATCTCAAGAACGAAATACACAACTGTGTTGCTCTTGATCAGAGGCTTTCATCCTCTCGTTACACTTCTGGTAAGATATTCTGTGACTCAGGTAGATTGATTTTAGTGCGATCGCTCGAGTCATATCAAATCAGCCTTTCCAGATCAAAGCATATCATAGTAACAGCATGGCAAAACTCACACCCAATCCCAGCTTCAGTTTGACAATTCGCATCGAAATACCTAATCGTATCGGTATGTTGGCTAGTGTTACTAATGCGATCGCATCTACTGGTGGTAATCTAGGACAAATTGATTTAATCGAGCAAACCAGGAAAATTTCGACTCGGGATATCACTGTTGATGCTGCAAGTACGGAACAAGCTGAAGGGATTGTGCAAGCAGTCAAGGCTTTACCTGATATTAAGGTGGTAAATGTCTATGATCGCACCTTTAATTTACACCGGGGGGGCAAAATTAGTATTGCTAGTCGCATTCAACTAAAAAACGTTTCTGACTTGGCAATGGCTTATACTCCAGGTGTAGGCAGAATCTGTAGTGCGATTGCTGAAAATCCAGAGGAAGTATACAACCTCACTGTTAAACAAAACATGGTTGCAATTGTCACTGATGGTAGTGCGGTATTGGGTTTGGGTAATTTGGGAGCAGCAGCAGCTTTACCAGTAATGGAAGGGAAAGCTATGCTATTTAAAGAGTTTGCTGGTATTGATGCTTTCCCTATTTGTGTGGATAGTCAAGATACAGATGAGATTATCCGTACTGTTAAAAATATTGCTCCTGTATTTGGAGGTGTAAATCTAGAAGATATTGCTGCTCCCCGTTGTTTTGAAATTGAAGCTCGACTCAGACAAGAATTAGATATTCCCATTTTCCATGACGATCAACATGGTACTGCCATTGTGACTTTGGCAGCTTTAGTCAATGCTTTAAAGTTGGTACATAAATCCATAGAAGAAGTCCGCATTGTGATTAATGGTGCTGGAGCTGCTGGGGTTGCTGTAGCCCGGTTACTACGTAAAGCTGGTGCAGAAAATATTTGGATGTGTGATTCCCAAGGAATTATTTCCACCAGTCGTCCCCATTTAACCCTAGAAAAACAAGAATTTGCTGTTAAAGCCCAAGGTGCTTTGGCGGGTGCAATGCAAGGGGCTGATGTGTTTATTGGATTGAGTGCGCCGGGAGTAGTCACCCCAGATATGGTGAAATCTATGGCGAAAGATCCGATTATCTTTGCAATGGCTAATCCTATTCCTGAGATTCAACCGGAATTAGTCTACAATGATGTTGCAGTCATTGCGACTGGTCGTAGTGACTACCCCAATCAAATTAACAATGTCTTAGCTTTCCCTGGAGTATTCCGTGGTGCGTTGGATTGTAGAGCTGCTACTATTACAGCTACTATGTACCTGGAAGCTGCAAATGCGATCGCTTCATTAGTTAAACCTTCTGATTTAGATCGAGAACATATTATTCCTTCTGTTTTTGATCAGCGAGTGGCTACGGTGGTGGCTGGTGCAGTCCAACAAGCTGCACGTCAAGAGGGGATTGCTTCTTGTTAGATCATGGGTTGTAGGGATTTCAAGGATTACATGGATTTTTGGAATCCAAATTTATGATCTAAATATCGCATTTCTGTGTCCATTTACTATGAAATTCCCGGAGTAATGCGATCGCTTCTTCAAAGGTATCTACACAGTGGGGTATTTTCAGATCACCAGGACTTGCCATTGGGGGTGTGGCATTTACCATATATTCTTCTGTCCAATTGAGGAAGTCTGACCACATATGTCCTACCATAATTAGGGGCTTATTATGTAGTTGGCGCACTTGTAGCAATTGCCAAATCATTAATGCTTCCAAAGCCGTACCAATACCCCCTGGTACGACGACGAAGGTGTTAGAAAGCAGGACAAAATGATGTAATCTGGTAAAAAAGGTCTGGTGTTGATAAACTTGCTCCACAAAAGGATTTGTCTCTTGTTCAAAATCTAAATCTACGCGAATACCGATGGATTTAGTTTGGTCTTTGGGGTCAGCAATTACACTGCCTTCATTCGCCGCTTGCATTAATCCTGGCCCTCCACCTGTAACAATATCGCACCCCATAGCAGTTAATTCACTGGCAAGGTGACGTACTCCTACATATACTGGATGTTCTTTCTTTAACCTTGCAGAGCCAAAAATAGTTACCCGATATCGATCGCATTGAGGAGGATGGATGGTAGTTAGGTTATTGACAACTTTCCATAGTCCGAGAATAGAATTTTCTATGACTTGGAAAGATGCTTCCGCATCGTAAATACTGACTGTGTTTGATTTTGGCGGTAGAGGAGAGTCGGAATTTTCTGGATTGCGATCGCTCATTATGATATGACATTACTAATTTGGAATTCCCAGTCTTGAAGTCAGACCGATTTTAAGATGATTGTGACAAATGGAAGCTGAAAAAGCTGATAGGGTAAATTTTTCACAATCTAAAATTTAAAATGGTATAGAGATGGAATGAAACCTATATTAAACGGTAAATTGTGAATCATGAGAATGATTTCACATGAGAGAATAGAATCATCATGGAAAGCAAGTATTTCAATAGACCAATAATTCCTTGATGATACAATTCCCCGGATTTATCAGTGGAATAAATCCAAAAATTTTCCCCTACCCAAGCCCCTTGATTTATCTATGGGGAAACTGATAACTGATAACTGATAACTGAAATGACTCTCATCGCTGCAAAATGGACAATTAACGACTATCATCGCATGATTGCTGCTGGGATTTTGTGCGATCGCCAAGTAGAATTACTAAAGGGAGAAATTGTCGAAATGCCGCCAGAAGGAGAACCTCATGCTTATTGTAGCCATGAAGCAGGTGAGTATTTGAGTAGTTTATTAGGTACGGGTGCTACAATTCGCCAAGCTAAGCCTATTACACTACCCAACGATTCTGAACCCGAACCAGATATAGCCATAGTTCAACGTTTAGGAAGGGATTACCGAGAGCATCACCCCTATCCAGAAAATATTTTTTGGCTGATTGAGTATGCAAACTCTAGTTTAGAGAAAGATTTAGAAAGAAAAAGCAAAATCTACGCCGAAGTTGGTATCCCGGAGTATTGGGTTGTCAATCTCAAAAAATTGCATTTGGTGGTGTTTCGAGAACCCTTAGACGGAGATTACGCCAGCAAATTTACACTCGCTACCGGAATAATTCAACCTCTGGCGTTTCCTGATGTTTCTATTGCAGTAGAACAAATTATCAATAAATAATTTTTGCCTTAATTATTTTAGATATGTCATTGCGACGTAAGGAAGCAATCCCAAATTCTTGTAATAAAACTATGATTCTCAAAGTAGACTCTACCATCTATTAAAATAAAACTTTTTAAACAAATTTCATACTGCAATAAATTCTAGGAAAAATCTTAATTCTAACCATGTGGAATGATATTGATGCCCATATTAGCCAGGTAACTGGGGAAAACTTCCAATCTGCACAACGGCGCTCTGTAGGCGGTGGATGTATTAATCAAGGTTACGCTGTATCCAATGGCAAACAAACTTACTTTGTCAAACTTAACCAAGCTTCTCAAATTGCCATGTTTGAGGCGGAAGCTCTGGGTTTGCAACAAATGTTTGATACCGCCACTATCCGCGTTCCCCAACCTCTTTGTACGGGTACAGCAGGTAATTCCTGTTACATAGTTTTGTCATGGTTGGAAATGGGAGGTAGTAAAAGCCAATCCTCCATAGAAATGGGACGAAAGTTGGCAGCAATGCATAAAATCACTAGTCCCAAAGGCTTTGGTTGGGATATGAATAATACCATTGGTTCCACACCCCAAATTAATACTTGGACAGAGGATTGGGGGGAATTTTATACCCAACATCGCCTTGGTTATCAATTTAAATTAGGGAGAAGAAGAGGGGGACATTTTCCCCAAGCCGAGGAGTTATTAACCGCCATTCCTGAATTATTAGCCGGACACGAACCGCAACCATCATTAGTACATGGGGACTTGTGGGGTGGTAACGCTGGTTGTACAGTGGAGGGAGAACCAGTGATTTTTGACCCTGCAACTTATTTTGGCGATCGTGAAGTTGATATTGCCATGACGGAGCTTTTTGGTGGTTTTCCCAGGGGATTTTATCAGGGATATAACGAGGTATTTCCTTTAGATTCTGGATACGAAGGTCGGAAAAATTTGTATAATTTATACCACGTTGTTAATCATTTCAATTTGTTTGGTGGTAGTTATGAATCCCAGGCTAATAGTATGATTAGTAGGATTTTACGGTGATTATAATTTTTATTTCATACTACTACGGCAAACTGATGATATGGTTGCTAACTTGTAGGAACGTAGGAGACTGGAGTTTTACAACTTTCAGTTTGCGGTTGAAAAATATTTGTAGCGCGATCGCAAAAATCTTTAGATCCAGTAATACAAATCTATAGTATGCATAATTAGCTGATTATTTATTCTCCGTATAGTTATTGAGCTGTCCTGCATATAACGTAGCTTTTTAATTAAAAATTAATTAAGTAAATATTAGGGCATCCGGATATATACTAGTGTATTTTGTAGCTTGTTATGGATACGCACAAGCTGAAGTGTGTTAAGGAGTGTTGTCATGTTTAGCCCTCGCAGGAAATACATAGCAGGCATATTCACTACTTTCACTATGCTGGGAACATTAATTTTACCTGTTTTCAATAGTGTAAAAGTTTTTGCTCAAAACTCTGCAAATCCTTCTCAATGTAGTGATACAGAGATTCAAAAGCATATCAAGAAATTAGGTAATGGAGATTCTGTTGCTTTCAATGCACTGGTAAGGTGTGACTCTAAGGCGCTTCCTGTATTGATAGGAGCTTTGGAAAGTAAGAATGAAAATCTTCGTATTATCGCTATTGCTGCACTTGGTGAAATTGATATCAATGCAACAGCGCTACCTTACTTAACTAAATCATTACAGGATAACAATAAGGATCTTCGTGTTGTTACTACCTATGCTTTGGGGAAAATCGGTACAGATGCAGTTCCAGCTTTAATCACTGCTCTCAAAGATGAAAACTCTAATGTTCGTAGGGGTGCTGCTCATGCTCTAGGGAAAATTGGTACAGATGCAGTTCCAGCTTTAATTACTGCTCTCAAAGATGAAAATTCTGATGTTCGTAGGGGTGCTGCTCATGCTCTA
>NZ_FYBH01000200.1 GCF_900185595.1 Calothrix rhizosoleniae SC01 | reverse complement strand
GGCAATTATGGCGCGGACATTGTTGAAGGCTGAAACTTATCAACAGATAAAAATCCATGACTTTTACAGCATATTTAATTTTAATAAGGTACATTGAGGCAGTCAGGGATGCCCATCCCACAAGAGCTTTTGTATGTAGCCTTGTACTTTATTTACCTGCAAAGTGCTGTAAATTATGGATTTCCAAATTGTGCGGCTCAGTAGAATCAGTGTAATCCGTATAATCAGTGATCTTGGTTGGGGTTATTAGTGTTTTTGTCGCCGCCATTTACCGCGTACTAGACGAATATCATCAAAGCTATAACTGTCGCCTAAATATTCTTTAATTGGTGTGAGAGAAATATCTCCCAAACTTTCTAACACCTGTAAGATTTTTTGCTGTTTTTCTTTCGACACCAACTGATTAATATCTACCGACTGGTTTTTCTCAATCAAATCGCACAGATGGCGGACAATTGTGGTGGGACGGAGGTTACGCTGGGTAGCAATTTCTCTAATGCTCAAGCCTTGTTGATATAGTTGTAAAGTTTGCAATTCTGTACTGGAGGGAGAATTATTTCCAGGTGTAAATTTACCCTGGGATATAGATAAACCTTGCTCCTGACGGTAGAGGCGAATTTCTGCCAAAAAGCGATCGCCATATTGGGAGAGTTTGTGACTACCAACCCCGGAAAGTTTACCAAAATCATCTCTGGTTTGGGGTTGTACCTGAGCCATTAACCTTAAAGTAGAGTCAGGAAAAATTACATATGGGGGTACAGATTGTGCATCTGCTAATTCCTTACGGAGCGATCGCAATTTGTACATTAGCATATCTGCGGCGGCGGCTTTGGCATTTTGCTTGAGTTCGGGAACTTTTGGTTTGACGGGAATAGCGACGGAAACCGTACGCTGTCGTCGCATCACTTCCCAACTCAAAGCATTCAATTTCAGCACAGAATAGCCATCATTAGTTTGTTCTAGTAAACCTTGATGGAGTAGCGATCGCCCCAACATCCGCCATTCATCAACCGTTCTATCTTTACCAATACCATAGGTAGAGAGTTCATTGTGTTTATATTGGGTGACTTTTTTGTTTTTGGAACCCCGCAATATATCTATAGTATGACTCATGCCAAACCTTTCCTTGCAACGAGCCACACAGGATAGAAACTTCATGGCTTCTATGCTCCAATCCTCCACTGGTTGGGGATAG
Source organism: Calothrix rhizosoleniae SC01 (assembly GCF_900185595.1). GTDB lineage: Bacteria > Cyanobacteriota > Cyanobacteriia > Cyanobacteriales > Nostocaceae > Calothrix_A > Calothrix_A rhizosoleniae. The sequence goes on along the minus strand of NZ_FYBH01000200.1, from coordinate 21,792 downwards.
CAACAGTTATCGCAATTATTACAATTACCGGGGAAATACTCTCCAAAATAACCCAATTGAATGGTGCGACGACAAACCGTACCTTCAGCGTAATCAATCATTTGTCGTAGTTGTTGCTTGGCAATTAACTGTTCTTGCTCTTCAGTTTTTTGATTGATACTCCATTCAATGGTTTTGACATCACCATAATTAAAAAATAACGTACACCGGGATGGCTCCCCATCTCTGCCTGCTCTCCCCGATTCCTGATAATAACTTTCCAAATTCCGGGGTAAACTGTAGTGGATAACAAACCGCACATCTGGCTTATTAATTCCCATGCCAAAGGCGATGGTAGCTACCATTATCCGCACATCATCCCGGATAAACCGCGTTTGGTTCTGGCTGCGTTCTTCATCACTTAACCCCGCATGGTAGGGTAGGGCGGAAATTTTGTCATGCTGGAGTTTAAAAGCAATTTCCTCTACCTGTTTGCGAGTTAAACAATAGATAATCCCCGAACCTTCATTTTCCCGAATTAAACTGACAATTTCCCCGTAAGTACTCTTCCCTTTCTGCCGTACCTCATAGTAAAGATTTTGCCGATTAAAACTAGCAATATGAATACAGGGTTGCTTGAGTTGTAATTGGCTGATAATATCATCACGCACTCGATTTGTAGCTGTTGCCGTGAAAGCAAAAACAGGCACATTGGGAAATCTACTTCTCAGTAATTTCAACTGGCGATATTCAGGGCGAAAATCGTGTCCCCATTCTGATACGCAATGGGCTTCATCAATGGCAAATGCGGAAATACTTACTTGATGGTGTAATAAATCGAGGAACGGTAGGAACCTTTCACTGAGAAGACGTTCTGGAGCTAAATAGAGTAACTTTACCTTACCACCGAGGAGAGCTTGTTCCCGCGATCGCGTTTTGTACTGATTCAGGCTACTATTAAGAAATGTGGCTGCAACCCCATTTTTTCGCAGTGATTCTACTTGATCCTGCATTAAAGCGATTAAGGGTGATACTACCACCATTACCCCTGGTTTCATCAATGCTGGCAATTGAAAACACAGAGACTTTCCCCCACCAGTAGGCATGACAACCATCAAATCCCGATTTTGCATGGCACCTTCTATAATTTGCCGTTGTCCGGGGCGAAAATTATCGTAACCAAAGTAGTATTTTAGTGCTTGCTCTAAATTGGGATACGCAGTCATGGGTGAGTAGATGAATATTGCAGTCTATCTGTAGTTTATCTGTGTTTTGTTTTTATTTCACAATATTCATACTGGTGTTGGGGTGAGCCTGGATTTAAGCTCTCTGCTTGAGTTAAGTAATTTATCGTACTAGCATTAGTTAAAAGTTGGGGAATGAAGGTATCACGACATTTTGCAACAATTCAAAATAGACGAAAAGTTAATATTAGACCTCTCCGAAAATGAGATATTAACCCTGACTGCACAAGGCTTTTATATTCTTTTTCGGAGATGTCTATTCATCACGCGGAAAGTAACGATGGATTTTTTCTGGCAGTAATCCCACGCCATACTCCTCTGGTAGTTCGCGGTGTACATCCCAGTCTGGGTACATATCATGCCAATAATCTGGTTCCACTTTTCGATATTTCCCTAATTTTGCCTTAACTAAAAGTCTTTTTGAGTCTTTTAAATAAGCTATTTTGTATCCTATTTCTTCAAACCACACAGCCAACTCAGCTTCGTAGCAATATCCTACGCATGTTGTAAGCCGTTGTTTATAACCATAAACAGACTTCCATTCTCTGGAGGTTGTAAAGTTGGCTGAAATGTAATCTTTGACCCTTTCCTCAATGGTTGAAGTGCGTACCGTCATAATTCACCTCCCAGTGAATAACACCGTGCATTATCTATTTGGCTTGGTTATCGGCTTTGGTGTTGGGTTGCACGACCTTTAACCCAACCTGCTATTTTATATTATTCATGCCCAACATTATCATCAAACATTAACCTTTTTTCTGCTCCCCACAAGACATCATAAACTCCTGCTTCCACATAACGATGGAAACTCGAATATTGCCAATCTTTCGGTGCATTAACGAATCCATGATGAACGGGATTATAATAATATTCACAAATCAGTTTTGTAGATATGCAGATTGAAAAATTTGTTCGGCGGTTAAATCCAATTCTGGAAATGTAGGGGAGATAATGCGATTTTCACCTCGAAACTGGCTAACTTGATACTCCCCTTCGGCTAACAAGTAAATTGAGATTATTGGCTGTTTGGGATTACCAATAAATTTTCTGCCACCTAATGCTGCATAATCTACAATCCAGTATTCTGGAATGCCAACAGCTTCATATTGTCCCACCTTGGTAAAATAATCATCCCGCCAGTTTGTACTAACAACCTCTATGACTAATGGAATTGATGAGCCAAGGCTTACTGTTGATTGGTTTCTCCATAATGGCTCGTTGATAAGGTTAGGACGATTCAACAACAGTACGTCAGGCAAAAAAGCAGATTCACCTTCGGTTGATTGCACAAATCCCATTTTAGGAATGTCATAGGGTTTTGAAATTCGGACACACTCCAGCAAAATTTGCTTGACTAAAAATGCAATGACTAATTCATGCTCTCCTGTTGGGAGTGGTATTTATTTGATAAATCCACTATGAAGTTCGTAACGGACTGAATCTGCAGGATACCAATCTAAAAACTGGTTAACAGTCATGGGAATCGGTAGTGACTGAATCATGTTTTTTTGATGAAAATGGGTTGTTTGTACATATAGGTTATTTGTCTAAACAACACATAAGCCTTATCCTATCACCATATCCAAATATGGAGGAGTGTCAATTTTTATTCGTAAAACTTAATCAGTAAATCTAAAATGGAAAATCAATTAACTCAATCATCTGTGAAAAAATTCTTTGATGATGCTCGAAAAAGCTCTGACTGTGAGCAAAGGTTTGTTGCAGATTTAGAAATAGCAACTCGGGTTGATTTCAATGAACTCCCTGATAATGTCAGACAAGCTTATAACTTCTACAAAAAAAATGTAGAATATGCAGATTTTGGCAATGTTAGTGTTTATTCTATTCCTATAGAAAATATTCCAGTATATGTAGTTACTGCGGTTACAGATGGGGACGATGGCTATTTAGAAATATACAGTCAAGCAGATGAAGAAATAGCTTGTGGTAAAAATGATTGTACAGTAATTTACTGGAGCGATAGAGCTACAACTCGTGCTGATTTAGGTTAGTTATGACTCTAAAATTTCCCCATTTTCTCCAGAGCGACTGCTGGCTCTAACATACTTATTTTCCCTTGATTAGCATCAATCTCAACATTCACACCAATAGGCATGGTAAATTTATCCCGAATATGACCAATCATTGCTGCATACCAAGCAGGAATCCCTAAAGGTTTAATATGGTCATTCAATACTTCCATCAATGTCAAAGAAGGATCGTCCCCCATACTGCACCTGGTACATTGTCCAAAAATAAACCCTGACAATTGGGACAAAATACCAGCATTTTTTAATTGGGTAAGCATCCTATCTACACGGTAAATATCCTCACCAATGTCTTCCACAAACAAAATACGACGATTCCAAGATGGTAGATAAGGTGAGCCTACCATTGCACACACAACTGATAAATTACCACCCACTAACTTACCTGTTGCTATACCTGGGTTAATTATTCGCCGACGAAGTTCTGTGGTGAGGGGATTCGTCATGGAAACCATTTTTCCTTGAAACAGGATTGGTTGGAGATAGTCTAAAGTAAATTTATTCCAACTAGAAATAGCCACGGGACCATGAAAAGTTACAATGCGGCTACGGGCGTTAATTGCCAATAATAGGGAAGTAATATCGCTATATCCGATAATAATTTTGGCATGGGAACGAATCAAAGGATACTTGAGTAAAGGTAAAATCCGATTGCAACCCCAACCACCACGCATAGCAATTATGGCTCTAACAGATTTATCTGCAAACATATTATTCACGTCTGCTGCTCGGTCAATATCTTTACCTGCTAAATAGCCATAACGGTCTAAAATATGTTTGCCTAGCTTAACTTTTAAGCCTAAATTAGCTAATGTTTGTTTGGCTTTTTGAATATCTTCGGTATCAACCATACCAGCAGGACTAATTAATCCTACTGTATCGCCGATGCGTAAAGGTGGTGGCTTGATAACAATATTTGGTGATGTTCCGTAGGAGGCGTTATGGGAAAAAAATGATATTAGGGGCGTAGATACAGCAGATATACCAAATATTTTCAGTAATTCTCGACGCTTGATACTCATGGGAAATTTATGGTAATAATTCTAAATTCTAAATTCTAAATTCTAAATTCCTATTCCCATTAACTCAATGGTAAAACTATCCCGTAAGTGAAAATCTGCCTCTTCTCCACTATGTTTTAATGCCCAATAAGTAGTAACACCATTTATATCTTGAACTACGGTAGTAATACCAACATCTAAATTCAGTTCGGGAGCGATGAATTTATCCAAATCCAATTCTAAAGTTAGCTCCAAAGAATCAGAGTGATGGCGAAGAATGAAGGGAAGGGAAGTAATAGCTGTTTCCTCCTGCATACCTCGACGATAATCATCAAAGCGATACACATTCCAATCTCCTGTGGGGGAAAGGTTAAATTCCCAATAGGAAGGTTTATCCTTAATTCCTAGAAAAAATTCCCAACAAGTTATTTTCCACAATTCATGTTTGCGAGTTGGTATATCTGCTGGGGTGGGAATATCTATTTTTTCTAAATCCCCTTGAAATAGATAATTAATAGTTAGATGATTATGCTCACGGTCAATATTGCCATGAATCTGTAAATCGAAGCTAGAAATAGGGGTAAATGGTTGCAAACAGAAATTTTGTTGATTCATCGCATTTTTTCGATGGTGTTACGAATGCTATCTTCCTGAGATTCAATACTTTCAGTTAGCTTAAACTGCACTAATGCCCTAGCCAGGTTATGTTCTGGATATTTAACTTTAAAATAGACATTACCCGCTAAATAATCGCTAAAAAATCTTAATCCCAATTCAAAAGCAATCAGACGGATCCCATCGTACATATATTCATAGTCACTTTCTGTGAGAAAATCCCTCGCAACTGAAAGATATCCCCCTAATACAGACCGACAAATATCAGTATCAAATCTAACTTCTTCCCATTTCTGTGTTTCTTCTCCCAAAGGATTGCAGCTAGAACGCAAACAGTCACCAATATCATAATGAACTAGTCCTGGCTTGACGGTATCTAAGTCAATAATACTGATGCCATGCCCAGTAGTAGTGTCTATCATCACATTATTTATTTTCGGGTCGCCGTGGATGGGACGCAAATGCAGATATCCTTGTTTGACAGCATTTTCCAGAACATGTGCCCAAGTTTGGCGATCGCTGACAAATTTTAAGCAATAATCTAATTCTGGGGATTTTGTCGGTAGAGTGTATTTTGCTTTGACCTCGGCATACTGCTGGAGGTAACTTGGTGTAATGTGGAAACCAGGTAGGGTATCAGCTAGTTGCTCGATAGGTAAATCGCTAATTAGGTTATGAAACATACCCAAGGCATAGCCAACTTCCCAACCGTGGTGGTGATCTTGAATTGTATCAAAGGTTTGTGCCCCGGCAATAAATGCGATCACTCGCCAAAATGAGCCTTCAGTATCAATAAAGTGGTTTTGGGAATTTTGGGTTAGTAATACTTGTGGAACTTCCCATCGTTTCCCATTGGGTAGAGGAGAATTATGTAAGCGTTGGGAAACATGGTTAGTAAAAATACTCATGTTTTGCATCACCAGTGCTGGTTGACGAAAGACTTGGGTGTTGATGCGTTGGAGGATAAAATGCTTGACATTGGAGTCATGCAGACGAACTAGGAAGGTGTGATTAATATTACCATTTCCGAATTCCTGAATCTTAGCGATTGCACCATCTGGCTTAAATTGGTTAGCGATGTCAATTAAATTATTCAAGGCTATGAAATCTGAGGTTTCCTTAGGGGTAGTGCTTTTAAATATATAGCACTACCCATATACGTTAAGACATTGTTGAAGACTGAAACCCATAAACCTATAAACAGTAAACTTATTATTTATTACTTGCGTGCGCGTAGCGCTATATATGTCTGTGCCAACTAAGGACAATATCTGTGAACCAAGTTGAATATCTTCAATAACAAATTATGTTATATATTCCTTCTGCATTTACCTTTTGCGTTACTTATTTCCAGAGAATTATCTGGAAAGGAGGCTGGTACACTATTGCTACCGCAACGGAAAATACTCATGCAAACAATATTGTAAATTTCAATCATTTTGCTGAAGGTATCTTACTGCAAACTGCATTTTTACTTAAAATAGGCATTGAATCTATTGCTCTGTTAATTCTTGCCTTAGCAATTTTAAAAAGTACCCAGAAGTTACCTTCAGTCCTGAAACAAAAAAATCGTCAAGCAGCTTTATTATCACTTCGTCTTAATTTAGGAATGGCTTTAGCACTATCTTTAGAATTTCTGCTAGCCGCAGATATTGCAGCAACTGCTGTATCGCCAAACTGGGATGCATTGGGTAAACTTGCAACAATATCAGGAATACGGACTTTCCTCAACTTTTTCTTACAAAAAGAAGTTGAAGAATTGGAAGCAGAAAAATCACACAATTCAACTTAAAATTTCAAATATAGCAATGGATATATTGGTTAGGGCAGTATTGTTCGACTAAAGTACTATCAACTATCAACTATCAACTGAAAAACGTCCTAACTTATCTGACTATAGCTATAATTTAAAACCAATCTAAAGAGAAGAATCCAAACCCATACTATTTTTAGCCTTCATCTCAATATTACACAATGCTGGACTATTGACAAAATTACAAGTATAGGTAGCCAGACGTTCTTGTTGATAATTAAAAACTCGGACATTATAGCCATAGCTGCGTGCTAGGTTACCCATTTGATTCACAAAATTGTAACGCTCAAAATAATCTAACAAACCCCAAATTTGCTGATTGACTAATAAATCTACTCTTGCTGGCTCGGTTGTTGAAGATGGATATGCAATCCAATTATCTAGGAGTTTATTTTCAGAGTTTTCCTTTGCCCACCAAAAACTAGGAACAGTCATTTTATCTTGGTAAACTGTATTGGCTGTAATCACACTATCTGGAGCTTGGCTCAACAATTCTAATTGCAAAGGAGCTTCTGAAGCAATAGGCCCTGATTTATTTTCTGCTAATGAAGTTTTAGCTGCTAAACAAATAAAAGTAGTAATGCTGATACCTAAAAACAGAGAAAGTGAACGCATGGCTAAATAAATTTAAACTCGATTGTGAAACCAAAGTCATCAAGGAATGGGATTTCAATCAGGTTGAATAAAAACCCATATTTTTCCTCATTTTCATAATTTAGTTTATTTATCCGGAAAAATTGTGTTATTACTAATCACAATTTATTAGTCATTCATTATCTGTTAATAGTTCCCAAGCTAGATCATAATTTTATTTTTGAAAATTATTTAATCTGAGTTCAGGATCAGGAAAGGGGTAAGTAGTAATACCAGTTCTCCAAAATAAAACTACACATGGACAGCAGGGGCAGGGAGCAGGTAAGCTACTGCGTTGCGCGGTAAGCCATTGCGGTGGACGGGTTTCCCGGCATAAAGGAGGCAGTGCGGTGGACGGGTTCCCCGGCATAAAGCAACTGCCGTCAAGTGGCGCAACCCAAAGGGGAGCAGAGGGAGAATTAAATTATCTGTAGTCAGGATTTAGAGAAATGGTATAAAAGGACTTTGCTGCTAGGAGTAAGACTTCTGTGGATTGTTTTTTCGGTTTTAAACTCCATATCGCAGTTAATGAGCGCGGTGAAATCTTAAATGTGATTGCCACCCCTGGTAATATTGACGACTGAAAACCAATTAACGACCAACTCAAGAAAATTTCTCAGAGTGAGCATTTTAGACATCGAAGTCCTGTTAATTTTTGCGTTAATGTTCTATGTGAATTAATCGATCACGCATTCTAGCCAGAGCACGCAATTCATATTAAGTTTTATTCATGCGATCGCCTTTGGTGCATTTCTCCTTGAGAGCATGGCTTTCGTATCACTATATGAGAATAGCGATCGCAGTACAATAATTGGGAAAGTATTTGATTTATATGGTCATTTATCCATACAATTGCTGAAATAATTTGAGTAAAGCATGTCACTCATGGCTAAAATAATCAGAAATTTTTTTCAAATCAATCAACATCACCAAGTTTTTATCAGTAAAATTATCAGATATTTACATTACTATCCCAAAGATTTGTGGCTGCTATTGCAATTTTTTATTCAGCATACTTTATCCAGTATTTTGAGAAAAGAAAATAGCCATCAAAATTATGTTGAGCATATCTACCAATATTTTCTCAAAACAACATATTGTGAGGCAGATATTGATTTTTATGAGAAGAAATTAAAAAACGGTGAAATTACACGTATTACCCTTTTATGTTCTTTTTTCATGATGCCTGCTAGCTTAGAACAGAAACTTTTCCACACCCAGGGCATTCTATCTCATCACGAAGCAAGACTACAATTAGTATCAAAAGAATTGCCACCTGCCAAATTGATTCTAGATCTAGGAGGTGCTTCAGGCAGTAATCCATCAGGTAGTTTACTAATTATGGGATATCCCTACCAACCAGAAAGAATTGATATTGTAGACTTGCCAAGCAATGAACGTTTTTTTAAGTCTTCATCTGTAAATGATATTAATTGTCACAGAACTCCTCAAGGAACACAGGTATACTATCACTACATCTCAATGACAAATCTTGGTACTTTTACAGATGGAAGTTTTGATTTAGTTTGGTCAGGACAGAGTATTGAACATATTACACAAACAGAGGCAAATGTAGTAATTCAAGAAGTATATCGGATTCTTAAGCCTGGTGGATACTTTTGTTTAGATACTCCAAATCGCCAAATGACTTTATTGCAGGTAAGGCAGGGTTTCGTTCATCCAGAACATAAAGTGGAATATGTTCCAAAGGAGTTGATGGATCAATTAATTGAGATGGGGTTTGTCATTGTTGAGCAGAAAGCAGTTTCTCCTATGCCTATCAGCTATAGAGTACAGCGTTTTAACCGTTTGGAACTTATTCACTCAGATTTACTAGGAGATAATCCGAATGTGGGATACTCATTTTATCTACAATGTCAAAAACCCTTAAACTGAACTCACTTAAGACAAGGAAGATTGTTCAATGAAAAAAAAATAGGGTTTTGAACCAGTTTGTATTATTAGTAACCGTACTTTTTTGGTTCGGTTTTCCTCTCTTGTCTACTTTCTCACCTTGTCCTAATAGTCTGACCAACACCCAATTAAATATTGCAGTTGATCGCACGCAATTCATATTAAGTTTTATTCATGCGATCGCCTTTGGTGCGTCTCTCCTTGAGAGAATAGCGAGCGCAGTATAATAATTGGGAAAGTGCTTGATTTACATGATCATTTTTCCAAACCAACAGAACTTGTCATAATGTAGTTAGTTTCAATAGCGAAACGGAAAGTATTTTGGTTTTAGCACAGTGAGTATAATACTACATTTGCTTGAGAGAGGTTATGTTTTACTACTGCTTGCTCTGCGAACAGAACAATAATGCCATTCATCCCTAGCAAGTAAGATAAAACAATTTCAGGTTGAACTAAAATTCACATTACAAATGAAAACTAATCCATCAAGTTTGATTAAAGAAGAACAGCAAATACTTCAAGCTATTTTCCAGGTTTTGCAAAATATTTGGCATCAGAAAAGTTCCTCATTTTCAGGCTTAGGTATTATTTTGTATAAAAGCCTTGATGGAATACCTGTTTTTCCCTTAAGAGATTCATATAATCAACTTATGTTACCAGCCTACGGATGGTCTAATATTGAAAGGAAAATTTTGGACTAGTTCAAAAACTGCTGGTATTATGAGTCTCAAGTCTATATCTTCTGAAACTATTGACTCTTTTAATCAAGCAATAGAAAAATGGTTAGAAGATGAAAAGTGGGAGAAACTCCCGAATCCTGACTTTTCAAACATCCTCTAACACCTTGTTGCAACTGATTGAATATAGATTTTAGTAAAATTACAAATGCAAAAGTTTCTGACAGCAATTAAACAGGAATTAACCTATAAATACTTGTATTCACACCCTCACTTCCCCACACACAAATCCCGATCGCTCGCTATTACTTTAGAATTATTCCCTAAATAATCTTGTAACCAATTACAGCCCATATCAAGTAACTTATTTAACTGCAAATCTGACAAGTCCTGTAAAATTACTGTCCCTGCACTACTGCTAATTCCTAGGGTTTTACCATCGGGACTGAAACTAACACTACTAAAATGATTATCTTTTACTTTCAATGTCAGCAATAAATTACCATCACTATTCCACAACCGTACCCCATCATCGCTAGTAGCTGCTAAGGTTTCACTATCGGGACTAATACTAATACTGGTAAAGCGATCGCCATCTTTAGTAAAGTTACTCACCACTTTACCATCCAATGTCCACAGTTTTACCATGCTATCAATGCTGGCTGAGGCGATGGTTTTGCCATCTGCTGACCAAGCTAAACTATATACTGGCCGTTGATGTTGTTTGAAGGTGTAGACTAATTCTCCATTCCTCTGCCAGATTTTCACCGTATTATCATCGCTAGCGGAAGCAATTAACTTACCATCGGGACTAAAGCTCACCCAGTTGACGGCATCCCCATGGGCAAATATGGTATCCAACAGTTTACCGTTGACATTCCATAACTTCAGGGTGCCATCACTGCTGGCTGAAGCAATGGTTTTTCCATCTTTTGACCAAGCAACCCCTAAAACTTCTTTGACATGACCAGATAGGGTTCTCACTAGTTTACCATCTCGCTGCCATAGTTTAACTGTTGTATCTCCACTGGCGGAAGCGATCATTTTCTCATCGGGACTAAAAGCCACATCCCACACTGCTTTTTTATGACCGGATAAGGTTTGCAGTAGTTTACCATCCCGTTGCCATAACTTTACTGTTGTATCTCCACTGGCGGAAGCCAGAAGTTTGCCTGTATGGGAAAAACTAACTTGATTTACCCCTTGTTTATGGCTTTTGAGCTTTTGTAGTCGCACATCTTGCCAATGCCACAGTTTAATAGTTGTATCTCGGCTGGCGGAAGCTAAGGTAGTACTGTCGGGGCTAAAGGTAATATTAGTAATCCAATCCCCATGTCCTTTGAGGATATCTACTAGTTTCCCTTCTAATGTCCAAATTTTGATGGTTTTATCTGTACTAGCGGAAGCAATATGTTTCCCATCAGGACTAAAGTTGACGGTTGTTAGCCCATGATGATGTCCCGCAAAGCTGCGTATTAATTTACCTGAGCGACTCCACAGTTTGATGAAACCATCTAAGCTGACAGAAGCCAAGGTTTTACCATCAGGAGACCAGTTTACCTGTAATACTGTATCTTGATGAGCGGATAGGGTATGAAGTAATTTACCATTAGCATCCCACAGTTTAATGGTTTTATCTGTACTAGCAGAAGCAAGAATTTTACCATCCCTAGACCACGCCAAGTTTCTCACCGGCTCTTGATGTGCAGAGATGGTTCTGAGTAAATTTCCCTTCCGGTTCCAGATTTTGATGGTTTTATCCGTACTTGCCGAGGCAATTATTTGACCATCAGGGCTAAAAATAACACTATTGACTATATCCGTATGTCCCCAGAGGGTGTTGAGTAACTTACCATCTAGATTCCACAGTCTCACGGAGTTATCCGCGCTCCCGGAAACGATGTTTTTGCCGTTGGGGCTGAAATTAACGCTGTTTACCTTTTTACTATGTCCGGTGAAAGTATGCAGTAATTTACCATCAGATTGCCATAAGTTAATTGTATTATCTGCACTACCGGAGACAATCAAATTCCCATCAGGACTAAAACTCACGTCGTTAACTTCAGAGCTATGCCCTTGTAAACGATTGCGTTCTTTCATGCCATATACTACTTGGTATAAGGCAGTCATGACTTGTTCTTGGGTATCTGCGTCTGGTAAAACTGCTCCTTGGAGTTTCTTCCCGGCTTTTAAACCAGATTTCAAAGCATCAATATCCTTATCCAAGGCAAATAATGCTGCACTGGATGCACTGGCGGCTTGACTTGCACCAATTAGCGCCTGTCGCCATTGATAAATTGCCATAGTGATGGAGGCAGTTAAGGCGATGATGGCGATCGCAGAAACTGTTAAGATAATTTTGAGAAATTTGTTGATTCTCGCTTCATTAATCCGTTGTTTTTCTTTATGAGCTAATTCTGCTTCTAATTTTTGTTGTTGCAGTTCGGCAACTAAGCGTTGGATTTCTACTTGGCTAAGTTCTTCTCGTTTGCGCAGTTCTTTTAATTCTGCCAATAAGTTTAAACCTTTTTGGGGGGAAGTATCTAAACTATCTAATAGTTTGAATTGCTGTTTTCTTTGGCGCAATTCACTATTGATTTGTGCAATTTCTGCTTCCCGAGATTTCACCGTTTCTCGCAGTTGATTGAGTTGAATTTGCAGACTAGATTCCCCTTGTTGCAGGTAGCGAATCAAATCTACCAAATAATCGTGAATTAATTGATAGCGTTCTGGGACATCAGGGAACAAAACTACTAATCCAGAATGCACTAGTATGCCTAAGACTAAGTCTAATTGTTCAGTATTTTCAAAATCTGCCAATTCTGTAGCGATTTCTGCTTTAGTTTTAAATGGTCGTTTGCGATTTTCATCGGTTAATAAATATAAAACTAATAAGGCAGCCCGTTCATTTTTAGGTCCACAATCAGCAATGAGTCCCTTAATATATTGCTCTATGAGTTTATTGGGTCGATATAATTCGTATTGTGATAGCTTGGTGATGCGATTATCTTGCAGTTGATTGCCTACCACCTGTAATTCAATGGGGCGGACTTCTCCTAATTCCGCAGATAAATCTGCTACCACAGTATCAATTAATTCTGGTTCTAAATGAACTTGGGAACGCTCTGTTAAACATTGAATTACGTTCTTGGCATCCCGGACAGAAAAGTTATTTAATTGATAGCGGATATTTTTATCCAGAATATTCTGATTAATTGGCTCTAATTCTATTAAATGATTAAATTCCAGTAACCTATATAAATAATCTTCGCGTAAGGAGAAAAGAACCTTAACAAAAGGAATTTGCAGACAATCACACAAAAATAAATCCATTTGTTCTATTTCTTTTCTATCTGTATGACCAAAGAAAAATTCTTCCAACTGATCGAAAATTAATACAGTAATCAGTTGATTCTTAGCATTTTCCCGCAGTCTTTCTAGTATATCTGCTGTGGTTAAAGGGATGGCAGGATAAGTGGCAATCTCAGTTTCTGTATCTCCTTTACTATCAGCCATAGCTGTTGATAAAGCATTACCTAATAATCGCACCCAGTCAGTGTAAACTTGTAAAACAACGGGTATGGCAATTTGATCCCCTAAAGCCCGATTTTGCAACGCTGGTACTAAACCCGCCGTCACCGTAGAACTTTTACCCACCCCTGAAGGGCCATGAATAATTGTTAACTTTTGGGCTGGACGGCTAATTTTACCAATTAACTGCTTGACATCCCTTTCCCTACCAGAAGCACAAATTTCTAAGGCAACACTACCCACCCCCAAAGGTGAATTTAACACGGGGTTGGTTGCCTGTTGTTGGGGTTGTAATCTCCCGGCACCAATGAAGGCACGAAAACCATATTGCTGTTCCACAGAGCGCCGTTTCTGGCGGATGGTAAATGCCTCTAAATAAGAACCTGCTTGGAAATATAAGAAGCGCAATTTACGTAACAGCCGAATATAACGATGGGCATCATATCTATAATCGCTGTCTATTAATGCAGTAGTTAGGGTTTGCCGAGCTTCTGCTAAATTGAGGCTGGCAAGTTTTTCCTCTCCTAAATGTTGTTGCGCCCATGCCAGCATTAAACGATACATTTGTGCTAGCAGGAGGGGGAATAAACTGTGCTCTGCATCTTGATTTTCTGGGGATTCAGATAATCTCCACAGGGCAATGCGAGCAAATTGACTTGCCTGTTTCCAATTAGATTCGCTGATAGCTACTTCTGTCAAGAATCCATAGTCGCAAGCTAGTTGGATATGACTGCCATAAATCTGATGCAAATCTAAGGCTTGCTGAGCTAATTGGTGCAAATCTTGCCAATCTGCCAATTGTTGCAAAACTTCCCCTAGATGATCAATAAATTGAGCGACAATGTCTTTTCGTTGGGCATTACTAAATACTTGCAGGCATTGTTGGAAATAATACTTTGCCTCTTGCCAATGGTGACGATTATCCGACTCATGTCTTTCTGCTAGACGAAAATAACATAAGCCAATGTAGAAAAGTAATACCCCCTGGCGTAACAGATGGGGAGATGAAGGTAGGGGGGATGGGGAGGAAAGGAAAAATTATAATTTTTGCCACTATCCCATTTAGCTACTATGTCCCCATCTATCTCTTGCTGCCAAAATTGTAAACTAGCTTGAAAATGTGTCGTTGCTTGGGTAATGCGATCGCTAATATAATCATCTAAGCCAAAAACAAATTCTAAATCCGCATTTAAATGGGGCTCTAGGGTAATACCGCGACTATTTAAATCCCGAATCGCACAAGAAAACTCATCACTATCACGAAACCAGAATTGTTTTCCCTGATGCATTTTGGGAGAAACAAAGGGGGTTTTGGCTTCCCTGGTATGGGCTGTACTAAATTTGAGAATATTGCTAAATAGAGCATTGGTTTCTTCTTGCAGAAATTGCAGCAAATCCCCAGTTGTCATTTCAAACCGGATGGGAGTCGCTCCCCAACTAGCAAAATCGGGAGCTAAACGCCGTAATTGAGCCAATACCCGGTCATTCACCCACAAAACCATAGGGAATGGGTGATGCTTACGAAACTCATCCCGTACCTGGTTAATAGTACTCAGTAAATCATCCAGAGCATCTACCGACTCTAAACCCAATACCATCAGCGCCGAGGGTTGCTGAGAGTTGAGCCGGATATGGATGGTATTGTAAAGACTCCTCACATGGGGGGGGACAGTCACCTGTTGGATTCGCTGGCTATGTAAATATTCTGACTGTAATTGTTGCAAAATTTGCCTTCGCAAGCAATGGTAATTACAGCGCACCAACACCAAGGAAAATTGACCATCAGAAAAAGCGATCGCTCGCCCTAAACTTTTTAAGGAGCGTTCGTTATGCTCTACAATACTTTCTGGTGAGCTTTGTCTAGCCATGATTTAAATTTCTCTGTTTCTGCCAGAAATGGATTAACGGAAAACCAAGTTCCCTGATGATCCCAGTATTCAAACACAAACAAACTACGTAAGAGAGTCTGGTATTCTATATCACCCCTAACTTTTTGTTGCTGAACGACTTGAAAAATTAATTCCCATTCATCATCAGTAATTGCTTTGACTCGATAATCCCGGTGTTCCCGAATTACCCGTTCTAAAAACAGACGTTCAAATGGTGGATCTTTCTCCCGCAAGCAGTCAAATAGCAAACCTAAAAAGCTGCGTACATGACCCCCGCTAATCAGGCATAGCCGATCTAAAGTTTCCACACTATCAAACACTTCTGCAATTAAATCTAACCTGTTTTCGGGTTTAATGTCAGGGAAAGCCCTCGCTAATAGCATTTGCCGCATTAAGTCTAATCCCTGGGGATACACCGCTCCAGAGCGCAACCGCACGGGGATCATCGGCAATACCTTGGGAGCTACCCCACCCCCCAAACGATGCTGTAATTCCGCACTATCGTTGGAAAAAGTTAAAGATAGGGGAATGGTGTAAACAACATGACAATTGAGTTTGCGTAATTGCTCTCCTCGATCTATAAATAGATAATCTGGTAGCGATCGCCCGGAGGGTAGGGTTCTAATTCCCACCCGATCTAAATTATCTACAATTACCACCAACCCTTTCTTACCTTGGGCTTGGAGTTCAGTTTTCGCCCGAGCCAGCAATTCCTGATTAATTGATTTTAACAGGTTCTCTGTCCTTGGTTCTAAATAATCCCGGAACCGCCGCCGTAATTGCACGCTTTCTTTTGTCTTCGCCGTAATTTTGGCAATTCCCACGGATAATTCGGCTCCCACATCCAAATCTAGAGGTGTTTTCAAGAAATCTTTGATTTCTGTAAACAAATTGCGAAAATAGCCAGGGTGTAAGCGAATTTGCATCGCCTCCAAACTTTCACTTACCTGTCCCGCAATTGCCAAGAAAATATCCGTCACGTCTACATCCACCATTTCTAAGACATGGGTGGATTCAAAGTAAACCACATGGAATTGCTTTTGCTCTAACTCAGCCTTTAACCGTAACAATTCCGTAGACTTGCCACAACCTATGTGTCCGGTAAATAATTGACAAGTAGGGGTTTCTGGGGAAATTCGCGTAATAGTACGTTGCAGAGCCTCAATCATTTTACCACCCCGCACCGAAGCAAAATCAATATAATATCGGCGATCGGTAGCATTTCCCATTATTAAAGGTCTGCTCGGATTACACGCTTGATAAAATCTTTCTAAATTTAAGAGCATAGCTAATCCAATTCGTGCAGAGGAAATTTGCAGACTAACAATAAATTAATAACTATATTGTTATCAATGTAGTTTAGTAATAATTAAAAATTTGTGTACTTCACTTCAAATACAAAATAACCTAGTATATTTCCGGACACTTTTCCACTATTTTTGTATGATAAGGGTTGATATATCAGTTATGTATTGTCAATGAGAATTTAGTTATTTAATGTAATAATTTATGGGCCATGCAGAGTATTTTGGCGTGAGGTGTATGCCAGTATGGAATGTCAGGAAGAGGCAGGGGAGCAGGGAGCAGGGAGCAGGGGGAGGTAAGAAGAGAGAGGGGAACAGGGGAGTTTCCACAAATAAATTTGGGGGTTTGTATCCAGTTTTTTTTTCGGTCAAATAGAGAGATAATCTCCCATTTATAAGGCTTTTCTAGGAATTACCTGAAAAATAAGTGAGTTGCCGATATTGATGGTTGCAAATTTTTCATCCAGATAAAAATAAAATTTGCCCTAAATATTTATTTAAATAAAGAAATAAGTATATAGTAATTTATACAAAATAAAAATCTAGCAAATGGGATTAATTTGTACACCTACCAGAGCGCAAACATTGCCATCTGTCTTCGTTTCGTGAAGCTATAAGTTCATTTTTCCAGGGTTTTGGCTGTTTGATTATAGAATTCAATCTATGGTTATTTATGAATTTAGTATAGAAAAAAAAACTGTTGCCCATACTCAATACCAACATGAGTAAAGCTACCCATCCTAAATAAATTTTCCCGTTCATATCTCATGACTCCTAGAATTTACTCATCAATAGTTTGTAAATGTAATCAGAAATAATTAATTACAAGTGGCATAACATAGTAGCCAAAGGCAAAGAGCAGAAAAATTATGATTGAGATATCATCATTTTAGTGCTTTAATTTTCGTCATGCTTCCCATGTGAGATGCGCAACTGTGGGTTCCCTGTATGATGTGGATTTAGTTAACTCAACGGAAAATGATATTAAATGATCCAAATTTGTTAATCCCATCTTGATGAAAGATGGGTTTGCTTAACATAGAAATTTCTGCTCTACTAACTTATGCAGATAAAATCCTGTTCTAACCGGACAAAAATTATGAACTTAATCAAAAAAGTCCCTGACCGTTGCTGATACAGATAAAATATTATAAGAAGTAATGCCTACTAGCTGACCCATGCCACCTTCACAAGATATAGATACAGTAATCGATCTGGAAGAAGACAACTATTCAGACAATGATCCCCTGGATAAATTACCAGATGAAGTGGAAATGTCCATGTTTGAGCATCTAGAAGAACTGCGGATGCGGATTTTCTATGCTCTAATTGCTGTGGTTGTGGCAATGATTGGCTGCTTCATTGCTGTCAAACCCATTGTCCGGTTATTGGAAATACCAGCCCAAGGAGTTAAATTTTTGCAACTAGCACCAGGGGAATATTTCTTTGTTTCCTTGAAGGTAGCAGGATATAGTGGTTTATTGCTTGCTAGTCCCTTTATCCTTTACCAAATTATCCAATTTGTCATTCCTGGACTAACTCTCCGGGAACGTCGCTTATTAGCACCAATTGTGTTGGGTTCTAGTGTACTATTCTTTGTTGGGCTTGTATTTGCCTATTTGTTACTTATTCCTGCTGCCTTAAAGTTCTTCATTAACTATGGTGCGGGGGTAGTAGAGCAATCATGGTCAATTGATAAATACTTTGAATTTGTGCTGTTGCTGCTTTTCAGTACTGGTTTAGCCTTTCAAATCCCGATTATTCAACTTTTATTAGGCTCCTTGGGTATAGTTTCTTCTCAAACCATGATTTCTGGTTGGCGCTACGTTATTGTGGGAGCAGTGGTTCTGGGAGCAGTAATTACCCCTTCTACCGATCCCCTCACCCAAAGTTTGTTAGCTGGAGCAGTATTAGGACTGTATTTTGGTGGGATTGGCTTGGTGAAAGTAATAGGTAAGTAGGGGAGTTGATAGTTGATGGTTGATGGTTGATAGTTGATGGTTGATAGTTGATGGCTAGACTTGGGAGATTAGAAGACAGGTAGACAAGGAAGATTGTTCAATGGTCAAATAGGCTTTTTAACCAGTTTGTATTGTTGGTAACCGTACTTTTTGGTTCTGTTTTCCTGCCTTGTCTACTTTCCCACCTTGTCATCCAAGTCTTACCAACACCCAATTTTAAAAAGCCTACACCTGTGAGGGTGGGGTTCCTCCGCCCGGAGTGAAAGAGATTCAATCCAAAATTCAAAATCCAAAATCCAAAATTCAGTCGCCCTGTGGCGGTAAAATAATCCTAATTTACGTAGCTTCAAAATCAAAACTATGACCATGCATCCCACCCTCATAAATGCATTTAACAACCGCCAAGTCCTGAAAGTAATTAGCGGCTTGAATAACTTCGACCCTCAAAGTGTCGCCGCCACTATCACCGCCGCACATCACGGTGGCGCTACCTTTGTAGATATCGCCGCAGAACCAAGCTTAGTAAAATTAGTTAAAGGATTGACAGATATACCTGTTTGTGTATCAGCAGTAGAGCCAGAGAAATTTTTGTCTGTGGTGGCAGCTGGTGCTGATTTAATTGAAATCGGTAACTTTGATAGTTTTTATGCTCAAGGACGGAAGTTTGAGGCACCTGAAGTTTTAGCCTTGACAGAGCAAACCAGGGCTTTACTACCTGATATTTGCCTTTCAGTTACCGTTCCTCATATTCTCAGCTTAGACAAGCAAGTGCAGTTAGCAGAAGAATTGGTGCAAGCTGGTGCTGATATTATCCAAACAGAAGGTGGTACTAGTAGCCAACCATCCCATTCTGGCACCTTGGGATTAATTGAAAAAGCATCTCCCACCCTAGCCGCAGCTTACGAGATTAGTCGTGCAGTGTCAATCCCAGTATTGTGTGCTTCTGGTATTTCTAGCGTCACAGCACCTCTAGCGATCGCATGTGGTGCAGCTGGTGTCGGTGTGGGTTCTGCTATTAATCAACTCAACAGCGAAGTGGCAATGATTGCAGCAGTACGTAGTTTAGTAGAAGCACTGGAAACTGCTAATAGTTCCAATCTTATCGCCTAGAACACCGATTCAGTAATGCCAAAGTCCCCGGTTAGGTGAGAGAGGAAGAGGGGAAGAGAGAAGGAGGGGAAGAGAGAAGGAGGGAAAGAGGGAAGGAGGGAAAGAGGGAAGGAGGGAAAGATAAAAAATCTTAACTCCCAACCATCACTCCATCACTCCCCACACTCCCCACACTCCCCACACTCCCCACACTCCCCGCACTCCCCACAGAATTGATGCTCTAGTAAATTAGGGTAAAGGGGCGTGAGGTGTCATTATTACCTTACGCCAACCATTTTTTCATGAAGAGAACAAGAGAGAACAGTTGGTATTGAATACAAAAATTGGATCATTTATTTTTTAGAGTTCCCTTAAAATAAAGAGACCGTAAAGTATAGATGTTAAAAAATGTTTTGGGCTGACAAAATCGCTGCTGATGCAAAAGGTCACGAAATAGAGATAGTTAATGATTCAAAAACCCCCTCAGGAAGAGTACATGTAGGATCATTAAGGGGTGTGGTGATACATGACGTGATTTACCGTGCTTTAAAACATGCAGGCAAGCCCGTAAAATTTTTGTATGGTGTTGATGATTACGATGCACTTGATACTGTTCCTAAGTACCTAGATCAAGAAAAATTTTCTCCCTATCTTGGTTATCCCTTGTGTAATGTACCTTCTCCAGGGGATACAGCTAGTGATTATGCTAAATACTTCATGGGAGAATTTCTGCAAGTTTTTGAGTACTTGGGAGTCAAACCAGAGGTTTACTACTTGCGGGATTTATACCGTTCTGGAAAGCTGAACAGCTACATTGATACTTTCCTCAATAATGCTCACTTAGTCAGGGAGGCTTACAAAGAGGTAAGTAAGGCTGAACGTCCTGATAATTGGTATCCCTTCCAAGTTGTTTGTGAAAAGTGCGGCAAAATAGCCACCACTGTGGTGACAGACTATAACGGCTCAGAAGTATTTTATACTTGTAAACCAGATGCTACTAACTGGGTAGAAGGTTGTGGTCATTCCGGTTGGGTTTCTCCCTTTGATGGCAATGGAAAGTTACCTTGGAAAGTAGAATGGGTAGCTAAGTGGGATGTGCTGGGTGTAACCATTGAAATGGCTGGAAAAGACCACTCTCAGAAAGGTGGTTCCAGGGATGTGGCAAATGCTATCTGTCGTAAAGTATTAAAAAAACAACCACCATTCCACTCTCGTTATGAATTTATTTTGGTGAATGGGACTAAAATGAGTTCTTCTAAAGGTGTTGGTTCCAGCGCCAAGGAAATTGCATCACTCCTTCCCTCGGAATTATTGCGCTTTTTAATGTTGCGTACTCAACCACGAACGGTGATTAACTTTGCTCCCAATTATGAAACCATTACCCGTTTGTTACGGGACTACGATACATTAATTGACAAATATACTGACGAGAATGGGGAATTGACTAAGGATTTGATGTCTTTGTTTTATGCCCAGATTGGTGATGAAATTAAACCTTACAATTCCTTTGATTTCAGTACTTTAATTTCGTTATTACAAATTCCCCATCTTGATATTAAGGAAGAAGTAGCTAAACGTAGTCCACAAGCTTTGAGTGAGTTTGATTGGCAAATAATCAATCAACGGATTGCTGCGGCTCAAAAGTGGTTACAAGATTATGCAGATGAAGAAGAAAAGCTGGTGATTTATTTGGAGGAAGTTCCAGATAAAGCTCAGGATTTATCCCCAGAGCAGGTTTCTTACCTAGATAAATTAGCAGAAAATCTGGAAAAAGTGGAAAATTGGGACGGTGAAGAGTTACAAACTGCTCTATTTTCTACATCAAAAGAGTTAAAAATTAAACCTGCTGGTGCTTTTCAAGCTATATATTTGTCCTTTGTCGGCAAAGAACGGGGCCCAAAAGCAGGTGCTTTATTATCTTATTTGGATAAGCCTTTTGTTCTTACTCGCTTGCGTAATGTAATTGAATTGAACGCATCTAAAATTTGATTTGGCTTTTACAAATATGCTAGTTTAAAGCAATAAGGGATTTTTGCCAGAAAAATCCCTGAAACTACAGTTAATTCCAGTCGTAACTCTTTATTTACTGCAACT
>NZ_FYBH01000342.1 GCF_900185595.1 Calothrix rhizosoleniae SC01 | reverse complement strand
GATGAAAGTAGGAACCAAAGAGATTCGCGACATTGTCCTATCCCTGCATAATTGCTCCAGTCTTGACGAAGTTGGATTCAAGACGGTGGATCTTCATGAAAGTATAGATAGTATTCTGACAATACTTCAACACCGTTTAAAAGGGAAACCAAATTTTCCGGTAATCTCCGTGGTTAAAGAGTATGGAGAGCTTCCACTAGTTGAATGCTACCCCAGTCACCTCAACCAGGTATTTATGAATATTGTGGCTAATGGAATTGATGCTATGGAGGATAGGTACCAAACATCAGATCTCCAATTACCTGTAATTCGTATTAATACTGAAGTTCATGATGGTGAATGGGTTGTAATTAGCATCAGTGATAATGGTTGTGGAATTGCAGAAGATATACGTTCAAAACTGTTTGACCCCTTCTCTACTACTAAAGGAATAGGTAAAGGGATGGGACTCGGATTATCTATCAGTTATAAAATTGTGGTGGAAAAACACAGTGGTAGATTATCTTGTCAATCAAGTTTAGGACATGGCACAGAATTTATCATCGAAATTCCGGTTACTCAATCATAAAGTTATACCATTTTAGATTTTAGACAAAACTCTTTTTCCCCCTGCTCCCTGCCCCCTTGCAGTCCTAACGATAAGTCTTTAACCGCACATGATATAGCCCCAAACTTGCCCAATCAAGTCAAATCGCGTCAAAATAATAATTAAAACCCTGTAATATGTCTTAACAATGGTGCAAGTACAGTCTTACTCAGAACCATCTCCTGCAAAAACCATATCCCAACGGGGATATGATTGGGATTTAGTAATTGTCGGTGGCGGGATTGCTGGCTTAACCTTAGCCAGTGCCTTAAAAGATTCTGGGCTCAGGGTACTCTTAATTGAAGCTAGAGAGCAATCAGCAGCAGTAGTTAAAGGACAAGCCTATGCCATACATATGCTGTCTGCACTTATTTATCAAGGAATAGGTGTATGGGATAAAATTCTGCCCCAGATTGAAACTTACCGTCGCGTGTGTCTTTCCGATGCCGATTATCCAGAGGTAGTAGAATTTAATACCTCTGATTTAGATACCCAGGATTTGGGCTATGTAGCCGAACATCAAGCACTGTTGTATCCTTTGCAGGAATTTGTCCAAGGCTGTAACAATGTGGCTGTGATGTGCCCGGCGGAGGTGGTAAGTACCCAGTATTTTCCCGATGAAGTGTGTGTGGAAGTGAAAGTAGCCGGGGAAATACACACAGTCCGCAGTAAATTAATGGTAGCTGCTGATGGGGCGCGATCGCGGATTCGTGAAGCTGCGGGAATTAAAACCAAGGGTTGGAAATATTGGCAATCTTGTATTGTGGCTTTTGTGAAGCCGGAAAAGTCACATAATCACACCGCTTATGAGAAGTTTTGGTCTAGTGGGCCCTTTGCCATTTTACCTTTACCAGGGAACCGATGCCGGATTGTTTGGACTGCACCCCATGAGGAAGCCCAAGCTTTATGTGCTTTAGATGATCAGCAATTCTTAGCAGAATTAACTCGGCGCTATGGTAAGCAAATGGGTAAACTGGAATTACTAGGCGATCGCTTTATTTTTCAGGTCAGATTGATGCAAAGTGATCGCTATGCTTTACACAGATTAGCTTTAGTGGGTGATGCAGCCCATAATTGTCATCCAGTGGGTGGACAAGGTTTAAATTTGGGTATTCGGGACGTAGCAGCTTTAGCCCAAATCATCAAAGCTGCACATCAAATTGGTGAAGATATTGGCGATGTGAAAGTTCTCAAACGTTACGAAAGTTGGCGCAAAAAGGAAAATCTGACAATTTTAGGGTTTACTGACCTATTAGACCGCATGTTTTCTAACCATTTCCTACCATTAGTAGTGTTACGTCGTCTGGGCTTGTGGATCATGCAGCGCGTGCCTTTGGTAAAAATATTTACTCTGAAGTTAATGATTGGTTTAAAGGGTCGGACTCCTAAGTTAGCCCAAAATTCCTAGTTGAGGGGATGTTTTAAGGGAATGGTACGAAGTTAGGGACTTCCAAATAAAAAAATAATCAATCGTTATGAATGCAGGGAGGAAGGGAGCACTTTCAAGGCTAGGGTTTTCAGAATCTCGGAAATAATTGAGAAAATCCTCAATTGTCTAACGTGGTTTGGTTATTTCAGCGTTTAAGCATGAGCTGAAACGGAGAAAAAATACCGAATACAAAATCCCTACCCATAAAAGATACTCCCTTTCCCGTGCCACCAAATGAAGTGGAGCAAAGGCCAGGAAGACGCTGGGGAGCAGGGAGCAGGGGAGAAACCCCATACATGAATGTAGAGAGCAGCGCGCAGAAAGGGGGTCTCCCCCATGAGCGACTGCATCAAGAAAGGGATTATTGAGAAAGAGTGCTTATGCATCGCGGCACAATTATTTCTAATTTTTCCACAAATAAATTTGGGGGCTTGTATCCTTTTCTTTTTCGGTCACAATTCCGACTTCTTTAAGTGCTTCTCCTTTGTAAAAAATATTTGGTGCCTTTCCATGCCACTATAGAAAATGAAGTGGCAAATTAAACTAACTACATCAAAGAAGGCAAAAATACCGTGCAGATAACATTCTTAGGGACGAGTTCTGGAGTACCGACGCGATCGCGCAACGTTTCCAGTGTTGCCTTGAGATTACCGCAACGGGCAGAATTATGGTTGTTTGACTGCGGTGAAGGCACCCAACATCAACTCCTACGCAGTGAACTCAAAATCAGCCAACTCTGCCGCATTTTTATTACCCATATGCACGGCGATCATATTTTTGGCTTGATGGGTTTACTTGCTAGTTGTGGTTTAGCTGGTAATATCCAACGTGTTGATATCTATGGACCACCAGGATTAAGTGAATATCTTCAAGCAGCTTCTCGTTATTCTCATACCCATTTTTCCTACCCCATCAAAGTTCACACCGTCAGCCCAGGATTGATTTACGAAGACAATGAATTTTCTGTAACTTGCGGTGCTTTACATCATCGGATTACTGCTTTTGGCTACCGAATAGTAGAAAAAGATCGCTCTGGACGGTTTGATGTGGAAAAAGCTCAACGCTTACAAATTCCTCCTGGTCGGATTTATGGTCAATTGAAACGTGGGGAAGTGGTAACTTTAGATGATGGACGTGTAATTAATGGTACTGATTTGTGTGGCCCAACAGAAATCGGGAGGAAGATAGCCTACTGTACGGATACTGTTTATTGTCAAGGTGCGGTTGAATTGGCACGGGATGCAGATGTATTAATTCATGAAGCAACCTTTGCACATCAAGATGCGGATATGGCATTTCAGCGCCTGCACTCTACCAGTACAATGGCTGCACAAACAGCTTTAGCTGCTGAGGCACATCGTTTAATTATTACCCATTTCAGCCCGCGCTATACTCCTGGAAATCCTGTAGAATTTCGGGATTTACTTCAGGAGGCTCGTGCTATTTTCCCTCAAACGCAGATGGCACATGACTTTATGGATTATGAGGTTCCCAGACGACGAGCTCCGGTAATTTCCTAGTCCTGGATTTTGTCTACATCATCATCAGCATCTCTTATTGAGAAAAATTCTGTAAATCCAACAATTATTGTTGATAATTGTTGGGACTCCACCCAAAAACCATCAGTATCAAGGTAAAATTTTTTATACCAGCTTATGGTATAAATCCCTTATTAGAGTAATTAGCAAGCTAGTTTCTCATGTACGCTTGTACACAACCAAGGACGAAAAACGTTCTTTCCTCCAGCAAAGCTGCCTTTTTCAAGTTAGGAAAAAACCCCTTGGGTTCTTCATGTTTTCGTCTAGTTACAAGCTAAAACCTAGGTTTAAG
>NZ_FYBH01000199.1 GCF_900185595.1 Calothrix rhizosoleniae SC01 | reverse complement strand
AATTATACCAGTTTGAAAAAATAATGGGACAAATAGGTAGGGAACATCCACAATCTTTTGGTATATAAAATTATCTTACTAGTGCCGTGCCTTTACGAAAAATGTATGTGTCGCAAACATGATTTGAATTGGTATTACTTATTACTTATTACTTATTACTTATTCAACTTCAGAGCCTCAACAGCCGATATCCCTTCCCCCTCAGTCCCGAAATACCACAGAGCCACCGCAGCTTCCCCACGAGTCACAGGTTTCTTGGGCTGAAACAGAGTAGTATAACCAAACACCCGACGCACATTAGATTTATCCCCATTTTGATGATCCGCCAATAGCGCCCTTAGTACCTTCGGAGCAATTTTACCCACATCTTGAAAACCCCAAGTTTGTTGTACCGCATTGATATTTGCAGTTGGTAAAGCTTGGCGAGTGTCCAAAGGTATTTTCCATAACAACAATTTTTCCCTAGTTAAAGGTGCATCGGGGCGAAATAGAACATTTGTCGTCTCCCCAGACAAAGAACTGGAAATTAATCCAGCTTCCGCTAACCCTTGAATTGTGGTAAAATCAGGATCATTTGACGATACATCTTTAAATACTGGGCGATCGCTTGCTGATGCTAAACGAATCTGTTTGGCTGGTTTGTCGGCATACATAGCATTGTTTACAGCTACTAACCACCGAGCATATTCTCTTCTAGTAATAATTTTGTTGGGTTGAAATTGTTCTTCAGTATTACTAGAGTTACTCTTAGCCCGATTAAATTCTCCACCAAAAACACCCAATGCAGCTAAATCTTGAATATATCCACTTAGTTGTTTGGTTACTTGATTAACATCACCAATAGGCTGGGATTGATTTGTGGGTGTACTTTTGCTGATAGTTTGTTGTGTCGATTGTTTCTGTGGTAATGGACCAATAAATTCCCCATCTCCTGGTTTGGGAATATTATTCCCCTTGATTTTAGAGGTTGATGTAACTGGTAGATATGCAATGAGTATTTCAGTAGCAGCTTTTGGCTGATTTGCTACAGCACTAGTCACCTGCTGCGGCTGAATCGAAATATTGACTTGTAAGTTATTTCGCCTAGCTGATAAGATACTTTGAAAATCTCCACTTGGTTTTTGCGTTTTGATCAATTTCCAGTTATTTTTCTGTAACTGCTCTGTGTAAAAACTGGTAATAATGTTACTCGGATCAGCACTTAACCAACGGGTTGATACTTGATTATCCTTACCTTTAACGGATGTTACTCCCTGTAACTTTGCATTAGAATAAAGGGGAATATCCTGGGGAAAATCTGCTGGTAACTTTGTTGTTAATTTTGTCGGCTGCTTCTGTTGCGCGCTGACTTGTTTCGCGCCAAATACTGTTGGATTATCTGTTAACTGAGGATCTGGGGCTAAAGACTGCTCCCAATTCTTGCCAATGGGACTATTAGCACAGGCTGTTAATGAGGCAATTATTATTGCCCAACCCAGATAGAAAACAGGACGTTTACAGTGCAGCACGCTTAATCACAAATCAAGTTCTCATTTCTACCCTAGCGCAGACTGTGGCAATTTGATTCCATCCCCTTGTAATTTATTCTATTTTTTGATTTTTGAGTAGTGAATTTACCAGAAATTATCAATATTTAATAAAGTCAGGGGAAAACCCGGCTCTTCTGGAATATTTTTAATTTCTTTGCAGGGAGTGGAGCTATAGTGTATCTAGCCATGCCGTGAATGTGGCTAGGGTTTAAGTCCTGCGGTACAAAAAGTAAAAATTAATTTAGTAACCACTCTCACTCGATGACAGGCAAAAACGCAAGACAAAATGCATTGGTGCGACTAGTGTCTGCAAATGCAGCAGTTTTAGGGTCAGATTTTCTTTACCCCCTGCTTCCAACTCAAGACATGGTAATTGGACGAGACCCCAGCTGTGAAATTATTTTAGATGCCATGATGTATCGGATGGTATCTCGTCGTCACGCAATTTTTCGTCCCCTATCTACATCTCCAGATGGTATTATCAATTGGGTACTGTATGATTTGAATAGTGCCAATGGAACCTATTTAAATGGTCAACGCTTACAAGGTTCCCAAGAATTACAATCTGGCGATCGCATTAGATTAGGTCATGATGGGCCAGAATTTCTGTTTGAGTATGAGGAAAATGCTTCCGCCACGGCAATTAAACAACTAAGTAATCCTACTCCCCTACAGTCAGCCACTAGCAACCCAAATGCCAACTCACATTTATCTTCTGGAGATTCTGTGAGTTTTACCCAGCTGTTTCCCATTCTCTCTACAGGAAAAGATTTAACTACAAAGGCTTATCTAATTCCAGGGATTATCACAGTTGTATTTGTGGTATTAATGTTTGCTACCCTGGATAATCCGCAATTAAATCAAGTTTTAGTCGCAACTTTTATCGCTTTCTCTGCATACTACTTTTTTATCTACTTGTTATGTGGCAAACATAAGCCTTGGTGGGTACTTGTAGGTTCAGGATTAGCAACAATGCTGATTCTCTTCAGTCCTATTTTAGATTTATTTATATTCATATTCCGTGATATTCTACCTGGTGATTTACCTGCGAACCAAGACACCATAACTTTCAGAGAACTACTTGTACGGATGTTCTTTGGAGCCGGCTTAATGGAAGAATTGTTAAAAGCATTACCGATCATGGGTGCTTTCTTAATTGGTAAAATATTACCTTCACCCTGGCGAGAACGGGTAGGTGTCTGGGAGCCATTGGATGGGATTCTTTTAGGTACGGCTTCTGCTGTCGGTTTTACCTTGCTAGAAACCCTGGGACAATATGTACCAGCAATTACTCAAAATGTTGCTCAACAAGCAGGAGAAGGAGCTGGTTTATTAGCTGGTTTTCAATTGCTCATTCCCCGTATTCTCGGTTCTTTACCAGGACATATGGCATATAGTGGCTATTTAGGATATTTTGTGGGTTTAGCAGTTCTCAAACCCCGAAGAACTTGGCAAATATTGCTGGTAGGCTACTTAACGGCATCCAGTTTACATGCTTTATGGAATGCAGCAGGTATAATTAATGGCTTACTTCTAATAATTGTAGGTGTAATTGCTTACGCTTTTCTTATGGCGGCAATTCTCAAAGCCAGGGCACTTTCACCGACGCGCTCACAAAATTTCGCTACCCGTTTTTTCCAATCTAAGTAGCAATTTAAAATAGTGAAGAGTTAGGAATGATGCTTGTAAGAAATTACTTTATTGGGAGTCTGAAATCAGACAAGGAAACTATGCCTACAAAGTGATACTAATTTGAAAGACGATCGCGACAAATGGAAATTTGAATAGCTTATGTAGTAGCTCTTTCACAATCCAAAATCTAAAATCTAAAATGGTATGATAAATACCCTAGAAGAACATGAAGATTTTATATCTTTTGATGGATGGCATTAGTTGAACAGATGTCATATATTATGCTTATAGTTGGTAAATTCCTAAGTATTAGGTTGAATCTCCGGAATATTCAAGACCAATGTAGGCACAGTAAGTCCTTGTCTTAAAAAATCTCTAAAGACCATAAAAATTGTAGTAATAGACTATTTTTCTGTTTCCTGAGATTGCTGAATATTCTTCAGCGCGTGATGGGCGATCGCTATACTCAACCTAGCTTGTTCAATTTCTGATAAAGTTGTCCATTCTCTATCTCCAATTTTTTCTAAAACTTGGGTCGCTTCATTGGCATCATTATTATCACTACTACGCATCGCATAAGCAAGAGGACGTGCTAAGACAAACAAATCATCTTCTTGCCATGTTGGCAACACCGATTGTACACATTGCACTAACTGCTCTCCAATTGAAGCTTGAGAATCAAGCATCTTTCCAGCTGCTTGAGCTATCTTTTGCAACCAATCTTGTGGTACTTGTGCCGCGAAATTTAATTGTAAAGTTTTTTGAAGCTCCGCAATAATAGAATCACCTGTAGTATGATTGTAGTGTTCTGTAGTTGGAAATTTGGCCCAAAGATCATCTAGCCCAGCATAAAAATTGGGTGAAAATGAATCAAATTCTTCTTCTATTACGTCTTGGAGTACAAACTGTGATTCTGCTTTGAGCAAATATTCTTCGGATTCAGGATCAAGGGGATTCCAGGGATAAGTTTCATCTTCTGGGCTAAGTAAGGCTTCTAATAAATCGAAGCCAACAGATTGCTCCGGGGGATAGAAGGTGTTGGATAAATTGGTTTTATCGATCATCAGTCATCTCCAGGTAATGAATTAACTTGTAATGAATTAACTTGTACAGACAGCTACATTTGCTAGCATCTAATTTCCGCAAAAAAATCTGATTTTCCCCGCTTAATGTAAGGTGTTTCTGCCTACTTGACAATATTTGTTCTCAGTTGTATGAGGTACAGTAAAATTAGTGCATTTTCTGGGCAGAAGATACCCATAGAATCTACCATTTAATATAGTTTAATATAGTGTGATTAACTCTCCATATTCCTTGCGAGTCTGCCACATGCTGATCGTAACTTGCCCCAATTTTAGCCCAAAGCCATCCTAGAAAAACGGATTATACCCAAAAATTCTTCTGCTTTCTGACTTCTAAGCAGGGGGCAGGGAGCAGGGAGCAGGGAGCAGGGGGAAGGAAAAATTATACTTAGATAATTGATGGTGAAAATTTTTTTCATTGGCACTGCCTCTTGACTTCTTCAACAAGGATTTTCGATAATAAATTCCCAGGTTTGACTTCTGGTGCTACCAAATTTTAATTGCATTCCCGAAACTAAAGGAACTTCCTCATGATGAACTTGTCGCCAACTTCCAGACTCTAAAATCCAGGTTGTACCATAGGTTGATTTTTCATTTAGGTAATAAACTTGCGCTGAGCTAGTGCCGATTAAAGTATTTCTACTTAAAATCTCGGCGTGTAACCTGGACACAGAAGGCTCTGGAATAACAATATCGTTATCTGCCGTACGACCGATGCGGTTAACACCGGGTCTGAGTCGCCAGACCTTACCTGCTGAACGCAAAACTGCGGGGGGAAACCTATTGGCAATTCCAGGAATGGATGTTTCCGGAAGTTCTGTAATCCCATCATCAAAACTTTTGATCAATTCCCCATCGTAGTATGGGTGGAGGTAGAGAATAGGCAAAGTCCAGGCTGGCTGATTAAATTTATACACAGTTAATAGTTGTTGCCTTGCTTCTGCTACAGCTTCATCAATTGGTTTGCGCGATCGCAAAGCTTGGGCAAGAGCATGAATAAAGCTATGACTTTCACAATCTGCGATTTCATCCCGCATTCCCAACACTGCTGGGACTCCATGACGAATTAGAACCTCAGCTAAGCTACTAGAGGGAATTGCTTGACGATTAGCTGCTGCTGGTATAGCCCCCCAGCAGGCATTGAACACAGCTAATTTTACCCCTGCACTAGTAAGAGCCTGTGCCAATTCGATACCATTCAGGGTCATTTCTGGTCCCAGAAAGAGTTGACCTCCATCTGGTGCTGGCAAACCATGACCAGCATAAAAAAATACATTGTAAGTTTTTGATTCTAATTCTTGGATTAATTGTTGAGGAGTTGGTTGTACTAGAGTTTTCACTAGGCAAGGTGCGTATCCTTGGGAACTACTGGCTAGGGGGCCTCCAGCTGTTAAGGTTTGCTCTAATAGGGAGGCTTCTTTATCTAGTTCTAATCGATTGTCTTTTCCCAATACCAGGAGAATATTTAAAGCCCGATCAGTACGTAAATATGGTAAGGCTTCTACTTCACTGATAGTACGACTGAATAGTAGTTGTTGATGAGATAAAGAAATAGCAGGTTGACCTGGTTTAGGCTGCATTATTTCCCAAGGTAAGGTAATCAAATTGGGGTCACGAATTTCCAAACGCAGGTGTAGTCGAGTGTTTTGACCCATCGCTATGCCTTGGCTGCGTTCCAAACTACCCAGAATCTGCTCCTTAAATAACCAATGCCATAGCCTCAGACCCAACTCTTGCATCAACCGTGCTGCATATCCTCTTTCCTTTAAAGGCATTTGAGCCAGCTCTGATGGTAACTGATTAGGATCGGCTAATTTTTTTCCTAGGGGAATATCCAAGGTGTTGTGGGGCGCAAACATTTGCTGCCATTTTTGCCAAGTTTCGGTGACATGCTGCGACCAAACACAGTCATGTAAAACGTAACCACTGGGATAGGGAGCATGTACCACCCAAATGGCGAAATTATCAGTGCCAATATTAAGATGAGCGATCGCCAGACTAAGGGATGGAGTCATTCAATAATTAGGTAAAAATCAAATAATTTTCAATAAAAATTCATTCAGGCAGATAATTTCTCCCCTAGGATTTTTTAGTTCTAGTATTAACTATATTATTTCAGGTTTTTATTAATTGATCGAGAACTTAGGAATCATCAAAAATTGAAGAAGGCAGTCCCGATGAAAAAATTTTCACCATCAAGGATGAAAATACCTCTTCCCTACCCCCCAACCCCGTTCCACCTAACCCCTATTTTCTAGCTAGTCCCTCATGTAGGCGCAGCCTTCTCTTAGAGTACATTGGTACGCAACCAAGCATGAAAATAATTCCTTCACTCTTTCACTCTTTCACTCCTTCACTCCTTCACTCCTTCACTCCTCATTTTCAAGCTAGGAGGGAAGGAGGTAAGGAAGGAAAGTCTATGTGTTTGTTTTTGATTGGTGTACTTATCAATTTATAGTGGAGAAGTCTGTCAATGCTTAAATAATTGTGAAAGCGATTACTCTTCTTGGTTCCACTGGCTCCATTGGGACTCAGACTTTAGATATTGTGGCGCAGTACCCCGATCAATTCCAAATTGTGGGATTAGCCGCAGGAAATAACGTAGAAATGTTAGCTGCTCAAGTGAGGCAGTTCCGACCCAGTATAGTAGCCATTCGTGCAGAAGAAAAGCTACCAGCACTAAAAGCTGCGATCGCTGATATACTTCCCCAGCCAATTATCCTGGCTGGAGAGGCGGGTATTGTTGAAGTTGCTGGCTATGGTAATGCTGAAACTGTGGTCACTGGTATTGTGGGTTGTGCTGGTTTATTACCTACTATTGCTGCCATTGAAGCTGGTAAAGATATTGCCCTAGCCAATAAAGAAACCTTAATTGCTGGAGGACCAGTGGTTTTACCATTGGTAGAAAAACATGGAGTTAAGTTATTACCAGCCGACTCCGAACATTCCGCCATCTTTCAGTGTTTGCAAGGTGTGCCAACAGGAGGTTTGCGACGCATTTTACTCACAGCTTCCGGTGGTGCTTTTCGGGACTGGGACACAGAAAAATTAGCTGAAGTCACCGTTGCCGATGCTTTAAAGCATCCCAATTGGTCTATGGGGCGTAAAATTACTGTAGATTCTGCCAGTTTAATGAATAAGGGCTTGGAGGTAATTGAAGCCCATTTCCTATTTGGGGTAGATTACGATCGCATTGATATTGTCATCCACCCCCAAAGTATTATTCACTCTTTAATTGAATTACAAGATACCTCTGTTTTAGCCCAATTGGGTTGGCCAGATATGCGTCTACCTTTACTGTATGCTTTATCTTGGCCAGACCGTATTTATACGGATTGGCAACCATTAGACTTAGTTAAATCTGGAGACTTAACTTTCCGGGAACCCGATGGTCAAAAATATCCTTGTATGCAATTAGCTTATACCGCAGGCAAAGCAGGCGGAACAATGCCAGCTGTATTAAATGCTGCCAATGAGCAAGCTGTAGCCTTATTTTTAGAAGAGAAAATTAAATTCTTAGATATTCCTCGGTGTATTGAATGGGTATGCGATCGCCATCAAGATCACAACCATGTAAATCCGACTTTAGATGACATTTTAGCAGCTGATATCTGGGCTAGAAAGGAAGTTTTAACAGCTATGGAATATTTAGCAGCTCGTCCCCAAACTATTTCTTTAGCCTAACTAAAAATGGTGCATTTGTATTATCCTCATTTTGAATAGAACGAGGTATGTTACAAATGCATCTGTCAAAAAATTTAGACATTGAAGTCCATGATATTTAGTTGACAGTGTGGTGATCCAACTATATCAAGGAATTTCGCCATGTAAGAGTAGATTAGGAAATAGCTACAGCAATCGCAAAAATAACAACAGCAATAACTCTCTATATTGCCCACAGATTAGACAATAAAGTGAGGATGAATACTCAGTTTATTGCTGTATATTTTAAGACGTATAATGTGGCGTTGGGGGATTTATCCGCCATGATGGAATATAAGTAAATCTGACCAACACTAAACAGTGGCACGTTGCGTAATTCAATCTCACGATTTGGTAACCTATGAAGATTTGAGGATTAAAAATTTAGTTAAAGATCATTGTCTTGCTAAGTCTATTATGGTTTCAGTTACTAATTCATCCCGCAACTATGCAAAGCCATATTTTTAATTGGTATAAGCCACCTAATACCATGCTAAAAGCATTACTGATAAATGATAACTGTTAACTGTTAACTGAAACGCGGTATATTCGGTGAAAGCAACGTCGGAAATAATCAGTGGCCAAAATAATTGCTATTCTCAATGGTAAAGGGGGAGTTGGTAAAACCACTACTGCCATCAATTTGGCTGCAACCTTTGCCCAAGAGCACAAAGTTCTACTTGTGGATACAGATATTCAAGGTTCAGCTAGTTGGTGGTTTGGGCGAAGCGAGAATCAAATGGGATTCGATTTAGCTCCAGAGACAGATGCCAAACTTTTAAGTAATTTACAAAAAATAACAGGTTACGATTTAGTTATAGTGGATACACCTCCGGCGTTGCACTCAGAAGCATTAGCAGCAGTAGTGGCAATTGCAGATTATCTAGTTTTGCCCACACCGCCAGCACCGATGGATTTAGCCGCCTTGATTGAGACAGTTACAACAGCCGTCATGCCTGTGGGAACTCCTCATCGAGTACTACTCACAAAAGTAGATCCCCGGAGTTTAGGAGAAGTCAAAGAAGCACAAAATACCTTAATACAGTTAGGTATTCCCGCTTGCCATACTGTGATTCGTGCCTACAAGGCTCATGAGCGAGCAGCACTGGATGGTGTAGCTATCCATCAATGGCGGGGTAGAAATGCTCGGGAGGCGGAATCTGACTATCGCTGTGTTGCAGCAGAAATCAAAAATGATTGGAGGAAATAGTAACCATGCCCAGAAAACGTCTGTCCAATTTAATTAAGGAAGAAGCACAAGCTCAAAAGCTGACACCGAATCAAACAGATGAATCGACAATTGATGTGGAAGCTAAAGCTGTAGATAATCAGGATGCTGAAAGCTCAACATCCACAGATACGGATTCCCCAACTGAAATGCAAGCAAATACAACCCCAACTGCTGCGCCAAAATCACCTAATTCCAAACCTATGGCTATCACCAAAGCAGACTTAGAAATTACAGTCCAAGAATTAAAACAAGACTTAGAACAAGCAGATAAGACAGAGGCAGAACTTAGGGAACAAGTTGCCAAATTGCAATCAGATTTATCCACAGGAAAATCATTGACAGAAAAATTAAATCAAGAATTAACAGCACAAAAATCATTGACAGAAAAGCTAAATCAAGAGTTAGCAGAAGGTAAATCATTGACAGAAAAGCTAAATCAAGAATTAGCAGAAGGTAAATCATTGATAGATAAGGTGAATGCAGAGCTGAATGCGACTAAAAAAGATGCCCTGCAATTAGCTGAAACTAATACAAAGTTAACAGATGAAATAGAGGCGTTCAAGCAAGAAAATATCAAACCAGGGGCAATTCAACGGAGAAAAATGCAACAAGAAAGTAGTATTGTTCATAAGTCAACTAAATATCCTAAAAGAACTCCTCGTCCAATTGTGTCTAAGAATCGTTCCCAAGAAGAAGGAGCTGAAAATTCAACGCAAATGTGGTTACTTGATTAACTACTATTCCTTACCCATAATTCTGATAAGTCTTTTAGTAGGGAAGGAAAATCAAATGGAGAAATCGCCTGATTCACTTTTTGCCTCTCTGTAATTTCTGAATCAATTTTTTCATTGCGTAAAGCCTAGGGCAGAGCTTTGCTTATATTCATAGCCAGGTAAGTTAGGACGTAGATTCCAATATTTTTCAATTGCTGGCACCCATTTCAATCTCCTAATCAAAATGAGCAATACCTCTGAGGGTGGGCGAAGTAATGGGATAATGCCATGAAGCAAAGCAATCGCCAAGCCTATAAGTAGTTAAACATAATTAATTACACAATGTCATTGCGAGTGTAACGGAGTGAAACGAAGCAATCGCAAGGGTTAGGATTATTTCGCGTAGTTTGTAATAATGGTAAATATTTTTGTTTGATTACTTATATAGCGATTGCTACATTTTCCTAGAGAAAAATGTGTTCACCCAATGACTTCCCATCTTGGTAAATTTCCCAATTTGAGTGCTCCCAGTGGGCATTACCTCCCTTAAAAATTCAATATTTTCTCAGCAGTAATTTGTGGCTTTTCTAAATGGGGAATATGACCACTATTTTCTATCCAAAAAAGCTGACTATGGGGAATCGCTCTTTTAAATCTTGGAGCATCTTTTGTACCCAAAATTTTATCATTATCGCCCCATAAAACGAGGGTCGGTTGGGTAATCTTTCCTAGCTGTTTAAACTTGAATGGTTGATAACCACCACTTTTCGTAAAAGCAATTAATGCTTTATGCCAATCGGGCATTTCTAAATGTAAAGCTGCACATAATAGAGCATCCTCTGAAGCAAAATTCTTGTCTTTATACGCAGTACGACTAATACTTTGACGAACCTTCGGATTACGTAAAAACTCTGTAGCCAAATAATCTAAAGGTGGAAACATGAACTTACCCAAGGGAGAACTACCTGTTAAACCTGCACTATCAATTAGTACTAGCTTTTTCACCACCTGAGGATAATTCAGAGTAAAGTCTATTGCTGCTGCACCACCCATAGAAGCACCCACCAAAATTACCGGCTGATTAATCAGAGTTTGCCAGAAATGGTAGAGATGGGTTTTGATATCTGTGGGAGTAAATTTTATACCAGGTATTCTCTCTGTAAACCCAAAACCCAACAAATCCACCATCCAAGTTTCTTGTTGTGCTGCTAGTAAGGGTAACAGACGGCGGAACTCCAATATAGAGCTATCAAAACCATGAAGTAAAAGTAAAGGCGTACTACCACTACCTTGATTAACATAAGTAGTAGCGATCGCATTATCCCTTAAAGGAGTGGCGATCGCTATACGCTCAATACTTTGAATTAATGCAATGGAAGTGGATTCTGTCAGATTAGTTGCTGAGTCAGGGAGAAAATTAGGAAACATAAATTTGATTGTGTCTCAGGGAAATACTTCATGACCACGCTAAATCGGTCACAAACCCGCGTAAAATTAATAAAGAAAGCTATTTTGCTACAAGCTGGAATTATCACATCTAACCGTTGGAGAGTAAAGCCATGCCCATGGCAGTTGGAGTAATTGAGACTTTGGGTTTTCCGGCAATTTTAGCCGCAGCAGATGCCATGGTTAAATCTGCTGAAGTGACCATTGTCTATAATGATAAAGCCGAAAGCGGTCGTTTTGTAGTCGCAGTTCGAGGACAGGTTTCGGAAGTGAATCGTTCAGTTGAGGCTGGAATCATAGCAGGAGAAGAAACCTATGGTGGTGAAGTAATCACCCACTATATTGTCCCCAACCCACCAGAAAATGTAGAATCAGTCTTACCAATACATTTCACAGAAAAAACTGAACCTTTTCGTATTTTCTGATAACTAGCTAGAAAATGGGGAGTGGGGAATCGGGAGTCGGGAGTCGGTCAGAGGTATTTTCATTCTTGGTTGTGGGCAAAATTGCCCGTGGGGGACTGAAATGATATTCTCCCCACACCTAAAATTCAGGAACTTTCCAGGGAAGACTTTGGGAAAAAAATATCTAAAAAATGCCAGAACATTCGTACAATGGATGTTTAGGGGCACAATCGTTTATTGATAGAGGAGATATAACCAATGCCACTACAGGCAGTTGGATCGATTGAAACAAAGGGTTTTCCTGCTGTATTAGCCGCAGCTGACGCTATGGTGAAAGCTGGTCGAGTCACCCTTGTAGGCTATATCAGGGTTGGTAGTGCCCGTTTTACCGTAAATATCCGGGGGGATGTTTCTGAGGTGAAAACCGCTATGGATGCGGGTATTGATGCAGTAGAGAACGTTCATGGCGGAACTTTGGAATCATGGGTAATCATTCCCCGTCCCCATGAAAACGTGGAATGTGTACTACCAATTGGCTATACAGATCAAGTGGAACAGTATCGACTAGCAGTGGAAAATCCAGTAGTTGCTTCTGGTAATAGACAACTACCTCGTCGTTGAGGAAATATTCAATCCACAAGATCAACTGAAAACTCGAATTGATTATCCTGCTATCGTTACAAGGCGCAGCCTTGTAGCGTATCTGTGGGAATAATCCCATATTTATATAGAAGCTTTTTTGATTAAAGCTAAATTTTTATAACCCCAAAGAAAATCAACTAGCATTACGTAATAGTATAAAAAAGCTTTAGAAAATAAAGTTATCTGGGGATATCAACTCATTTGTTTATTTTCTCCCTGTACTATTTGAGCACAACTTACATTATTCTTGAGCCGATGGATGAATGGAGTACATAATCTAGAAGGTCACAAGATATCAGTTTGATCAAAAGAGCAGGTCGTCGTTTACATAATATTTACAAAAGTAAATATTCGCGAAAATTGAGCAAAGCCGCTTACAGACTGGTTTATTTATAATTTCTGGAGATAAACGACCTCTGATTTCCAACTTTCTGCATAAATTGAGTGAGTTCAGACGTAAACAAAGAAAGGTAGGCAAAACTAAATCTTCATGACCAAACAAACATGGGGAAAAATGCCAGATAACACACAGGAGTAGGAAAAACGGGGGTTGTGATGCAAACTTTAAAAGAGGGTTTAGAGGAGCGCAATCTCATAATGACATCAGAGGCAGAAAAACTGACTCAATATTGGCGCAAGCGTCTGGTTATGGAATGTCCAGAACAAAGTGTATCAAATCATGAAAGCATTATTCGTTGGTTTCTAGGAGCTGACGAGAAACGCCTTGATTCACTAAAGTCCCAAGAACTGGATATTGCTAAACAAGCAATGGAATATCGTTGGAGAATTTTAAGTCAACGTTACTTGGGAGTAGGTAGAGATCGGGCTTACCGTAACCTGATTACCAGATTAGGAAGCTTGGTTACATTGCGTAACAAGATCCAGACTTGGATTGCTCTCAGTCGCGATCGCCAGCAGAAAGTGTTAGATGTATTACAAGAGGTCTTGCAAGAGTTACTGCAAAGTGATAACTATATGCAGCAACAAATGGCCTTCATCTCTGAATTTACAACGGATCCCAGACTCAGAGACGGCTTATTATTTGCTAGTGTTGAAGAGTATTGTTTGCGACCAGTACGTAACCAACCTCTATTGGTATATCGCTTTATTAATTACCTACGACGTAGTCAGCGTGGTGGCTTAACTCAAGTACCCAGCAAAGATATGGTTCGACTAGTATCTGAAGAAGTACTGGGGGATGATAGTGAAAATAGTATCAATTTGGTTGATACCCAAGCCTTAGCTGAGTATGAAGCATCTCAAGCGGTAGAAGAGCAAAAATTGCAACGTCAGATAGTGAAACGGGAATTTGCCAAGTATTTACAGGAAAATTTGGGACAAGAGGCTGTAGACTGGCTAAATCTTTACCTACAAGGCAAAACTCAGGATGTAATCGCTAAACACTTAAACAAGCCAATCAGGGAAATATATAGGCTGCGAGAAAAAATTAGCTACCATGCTGTACGGGTATTTGCTATCAAAGATAAGCCAGAATTAGTTGAGGGTTGGCTAGAAATATCTTTAGAGGAGCATAATTTGGGGTTAACACTGGCACAACTAAAGTTGCTAGATGAGAA
Organism: Calothrix rhizosoleniae SC01; assembly: GCF_900185595.1. Taxonomy (GTDB): domain Bacteria; phylum Cyanobacteriota; class Cyanobacteriia; order Cyanobacteriales; family Nostocaceae; genus Calothrix_A; species Calothrix_A rhizosoleniae. The sequence continues at coordinate 5,041 of NZ_FYBH01000199.1, read as the reverse complement.
AATTACTCCTAAGCAACGCCACATACTGAAATTACTGAAATCAGGGAAAAATCTCGCCCAGATAGCAGAACAACTCAAGCTCAAAAGTCATCAAATTATGGGTGAGTGGAGCAAAATATATCTTGCAGCTCAGGCTATTAGAAGTCAATAGAGCTAATAATCTGCTGATGATTTATTTGCAGTGAAGTTAAAATTAATTTACTGCAAAATTGTCATTTTTAGCTGATTTAATACGGAGATGCAGAATAGAGTGTAAACATACATCTATCTATCAACAGCAAGTATATATATGTCATCTTCAGAGGGCAATTTTACTGATACCCCTGGGTTCAGTAAGCCAGTGCTACATACTACCACCGCTGATAGGGAACAATCTCTAGATAGCAAACAAATATTCGACCTCTTGGAAAGTCTTTTACCCTTGGAAATTTGCCTACACTACCAAGTCTTACCCTTAGAATTAGAGCGTCAAAGACTTGTGTTGGGTATGGTATATCCAAAAGATGATGACGCTTTAGAGTATGTGAACCGCATTATCTCTTATCTTAACTACACCATAGATACACGAGCGATCGCGGTTAATACCCATCAAGAAATTCTTTCAGCTTATCTACGCTACAAAAATACAAATACGGATAATTGCCAAATCCAGAAACCAGAGATAGTTGAAGAAGCACAGTATTCATCTTCATCTGCTCATATAGAAGAAGTCCACCCCCATAACAGTCAACAAGAGCTGATACAAACTCATGATGATCAACAGGTGGATTCCCAGGAAAAGATGGCTGCTATAGAATCCATTGACAATGAACATCCGACATTCACACCGACAATAGAAGTAGAAACAGAAGCAACTTACCTACAATGTAGTGCAACTGTATTACAATCATCTACTATTGATAAAACGAGAGAAAAATTAACTCAAAAATTACCCGTTTTATCACTACCACCTGCAGAAGAATTACATCCCCTTGATGTTTTACCAACCCTAGCACCCAAACAATTACTTACAGAATTATTGAGTAGAGTGCTTACGAGTGGCATTGGTCGCTTATATTTGAAAAGAGAACCTTATGAAGGTCAAATCATCTGGAGCAATAATGGTATTCCACAATATGTAATCGAAAAGTTGCCTCTCTCCCAATACCAAGGAGTGTTAAATGAATTAAAGCGGTTTGGTTCATTTAGTTTAACTACAATTGACCAAATCCAACAAGTGGAGAAAGAATACTTACATCAAAACAATAGTTTATTAATCCGCTTACGTATTATGCCAGGGGAATGCGGCGAAGAAGCAACATTACAAGTATTGAAAGGAACAGCACTAAAATTTTACCGTCAAAAACAGATCGAACGTCTGAGTAATGATAGTTTGAGAATCACTCAAACTCTTAGTCACAAATTACATAATCTCCAAGAAAGACTCCTGCTCAACAGTAATGATAATGCGGAAAAATTAACAGCTTTACATCAATTAGATCAACTGATAAATAGTTTAGATTATCAAATAAAAATATTAACTATCCCCTCAGAATAATAAATTTAATCATATTCATACTTCTGTCAGTAAAAGTGCTGATTTCGTTACTCCAGTTATTATGTTGTAATAGAAACCTAGACAAAAAAACTTGACTGTTACTAGTCAAGGGAGTCTACGTATATTTACAATCGTCTTCTTAAATCAGAAAACGGTATTCTTAAAGATTTTAATAAACGAAATTTTCTCTCTTTATTTATTGCAAATATTTCATGCAGACAGAGGTTGTTAGCAAAAATTTCCCGTTAATGAGTACAGCCAACCCCGAGTCGTTGGAATGGTTACTCAATGTATCTACCGAACACCAATATCCTGGTGGAAGAGCCGTTTTAATGGAAGATGCTTGGGGTAATGCAGTTTACTTCATTGTTTCTGGTTGGGTTAAAGTCCGACGTACACTAGGAAAAGGCTCAGTTGCTTTGGCAATTTTAGGTCAAGGTGATTTTTTTGGAGAAATGGCTATTCTAGATGAATCTCCTCGTTCAACAGATGTCATTGCTCTTTCTCGAGTTAATTTACTGAGTATTTCTAGGGAACACTTTATTCAAATCTTGTTTAAAGATTCCCAGGTACATCATCGAATGTTGCAATTAATGGTGCGACGTTTGCGACAAACTAATTTACGTTTGCAAATGCGAAATGCCCCACCAGCAGTAAAATTGGCTCATACTCTAGTTAGTTTGGGTGAAAGCTATGGTCTAGAATCTGCACTTGGGAAAGAAATTTTTAATATTCCCTTTCAAGATTTGGCTGATGTTACAGAAATAACTGTAGAAGAAACTACTAAAATTATGGAAAAACTAGATGAAAAAGGATGGATAAAAATCGATTCTAGCAATTCTGTAATTAATTTAATCAACTTTAAACAATTGATTAACTTGGCTAGTAGAGCTTAATGTTGGGAAATATTGACATACTCACCGTGGTTAAACTCTGGTGAGTATATCAAACAATTTTGGATTTTGGATTTTGGATTTTGGATTTTGAATTGACCCCATGTCTAAAGTCAGGGGCTTGTATCCTTTTACTCGTCGGTAAAATTTGTTGCGCGTAGTGCTAATAAATAATTTTGTCTTCTTATCCAACCTCTGGGGTTAAAGCACCACCACAACTGGAGCCACTACCAGCAGTACAACCATAACAGTAAGCAGCAGTTTCCACATTGGCGATCGCATCTAGGCTACCATATTTCAGTAATTTACTCACTGTGATTGGTTCTCCCGAGGAATTTTTGGCAGGTAAATTCATCATTTGGTTGAAATCACAATCATAAACGTTACCCAAATAATCAATGGAAAGTTGATCACGACACATTAAATTTTCCACTGTGCTGGAGTTAAAATTAGACTCTAAAAACTGTAAGTAAGGAGTATATAGCTGCTTTCTTTCTAAATAAAATTTAGTTCTACCAACAGGAATATTAGTAATAGTAAACAGATTATTAAAGACAATGGCAAATTTGTTTTGCAGAAAGGCTTTATAATCTTGTTCTAATTTAGCTTGTTGAGGAGTTAAAGTAAATTTATCCCTTGTAGGTAACTGGGGATTATATACCAAATCTACAATTAAATCTGGATGTTTGCCATAACCTAGTTTATTTAGCCATTGTAGAGCTTTAATGGAGTTATTAAACACGCCATTACCCCGCATTTTATCAACATTATCGGCGAGGTAACAAGGGAGAGAAGCAACCACCCTCATTTTGTGTTTAGCAAAGTATTCTGGTAAATATCCAAATCCATCTTCAAAGTAAATTGTTAAATTAGACCGGACAATTACCTGTTTTCCGTTAGCTTTAGCCGCTTCCGTTAGTAGTTGAAATCCATAATTCATCTCTGGTGCCCCACCAGTCAAATCGACAATTTTAATTTGAGGAAATTGATGAATTAATTCAATTAATTGCGTGCAAATTTCAGGAGAAAGTTCTTCTGTACGTTTTGGCCCTGCTTCTACATGACAATGGTTGCAAGCTAAATTGCACCGTTTACCAAGATTAATTTGCAGAACTTGAATTTTTTGTTTAGTTAAAGGCGATTCTAGCTTATGTTTAAATGGTGTGATTGTGGGATTAATTGATTCTGCTTGCATGGTTTATAAATTCCTATTAAATTCAAAGTCTTGCACCACATGATCCCATCCGATAATTATCGCCTGTAACCCTTATTATTTTGTAGGGTGGGCACTGCCCACCTGATCCTGATTGAGAAGGTGCAAGATGTGAAGTCAATCCAAATTTTTGTCTGTAAACTTATTACTTATTACTTACCCTAACAACAACCGCCACCAGTATAATGCCAAGTTGAGTCTGTAATCATGATATTTTCTGGGACTAATTTAGCTAATTTCCCGGCAGTTTTATCACATACTGCTGCTGGAATTCCTTTTTGGAGAATATGACCGACTTCGTCATCAAAGTATTCTTCTGATCCAGCATAAATAGCTGTTTTACCAGTAAAAATACAAGCCCCATCTTCGGGAATAATTACTTTAAAAGATACAGAATCTAAGCTTTCTAAAAGTAATGGTTCTGGTAAATTATAAGTTTGCGAGTCTAGGAGACGATAAGGGCGACGGGTACGAATTTCTACTTGACCAAAACCAGCACTAATCACCCGATGGACATAATCGTCATATGTTAATGCTCCTGATAAACACATGGCTCGCAAACGTTCATCCTGCTGTAAATGTTCGGGAATGGGGCGAGTTGCAATGGGATCGCTCATTTGTAAGCGTCCACCAGGTTTTAACACACGATATGCTTCATGCAAAGCATGGCTTAAATCCTCCGGCTCAAAGATATTAAATAGGCAATTTTGGGCAACAACATCCACAGAATCGTCATTAACGGGTAATTTAAAAGCATCACCACTACGAATTTCCACAAAACTGGGATCGAACCAAGAATTTTCTTGAGCTGCTATTTCCAAATTCCGGGCTGCTGCTTCTCGCATTTCTGGTACGGGATCTATGGCGATTACAGCGCCGGGACGACGGGAAAAATAGGCAAATTGTAAGGCTTCTAAACCACCACCAACACCAACATATAAAACGGTCGGATTATTCACCAGTTCTGCGGGATGGACTGTAGTTCCGCAACCATAGTTCATTTCCTGCATTTGCAGAGGAATTGTTAATCCTGGTAGCTGTAATGGGGAACTTTGAACACAGCAAAGTCCTATTTGTGGTGTTTGAGCGACTTCTCCGTAGAATTGTGCGGCTGTATCGAGATAGGTCATTAGACTCCTAAAGTTATGCAATATTAATGTATCATCATCAACAAATGATGCTGTTGAGGTGTTTGCTTCTTCTGTCTCTAGTGCGTAAGTTTTAGATTAGCTTTATATATTTAAGTATGATTTAGGCGCTCAGATGATAAATTTTTGTAGAAAAATCCAGTGATAAGCAAGATACCACTGGATTGATTCTTGAGTTAAGCAACAACTCATCTTGCGGCTATTTTTATTTAATGGGATTTGCTCTGGAAATTTATGAGTTTTTCCTGAG